>NZ_CYTU01000003.1:266653-289828 GCF_001299375.1 Achromobacter sp. 2789STDY5608621
CGTCAGCACCGCGCTGGCGTTGTGCCCGTCCAGCCAGGCGCGCGCGCCCCGGCCCGGCCGGAAGGTGAAGAAGTCCTTGAAAATGCGCTTGTGCACGATGACGCCGCTCAGCAACGCCACCAGCATGCCGACCGACAGCCAGCCCACCAGCCAGAAGCCGAAGTCGCCGCCGTACAGGGTGTAGTGCAGCACCATGAAGTGGCGGCCGCCCTCGGTCTTGCGGCCCCAGGGCCGCGGCAGCCGTTCGCCGCTGCGCGGATCCATCGCCGCCTCGTGGGTGGCGCCGGCCGCGTCGCGCCAGAACACGCGCAACGCGCGGTCGGTGGCCGGCGGCAGCTCGATGCGCCAGAAGCGCGCCCCCGCGCCCTCCTGGTCGAGCAAGCGCCCGGCCGCCGCCAGCACGGCGGGCATGCCGACGTCCCGCGCGTCGCGCGGCAGGGCCGGTTCGGCGCTCATCCAATGCGAGATCGGCGCGCGGAACACGCTGAGCGTGCCGGCCAGGAAGATCAGGCATAGCAGCCAGGCGCAGACCAGGCCGCACCAGGTGTGCAGCCAGGCCATGCGCTGGCGCAGCCCGCCCTGGCGCATCAGAACGTGCCGCGCAGCGTCAGCATGGCATTGCGGGGATCGCCGTAGTGCACGCCGTTGACCATGTTGCCAATGGCGCTGTAGTAGGTCTTGTCGAAGATGTTGTTGAGATTGAGCGTGGCGGCCCAGTTGCGGTTGATCTGGTACTTGGCGTAGGCGTTCCACACCGCGCGGCCGCTGGCCTTGGCCGTCAGCGTGCCGATCTGGCGCGACTGGCCGCTCTGCACGTTGACGCCGCCGCCCACCGTGAAGGCGTTCAGGTCGCCCGGCAGCTGGTACGTGGTCCAGAGCCGGAAGATGTGCTTGGGCGTGTGCCAGGCGAACGCCTGCCCTTCGCTGCTGACGTCCTTCAGGTAGCGGGTGGTGTTGAAGGTATAGCCCGCGTAGACGTTCCAGCCGCGGGTGACTTCGCCGTTGATTTCAGCGTCGAAGCCCTGGCTGCGCACCTTGCCCGCGTCGGTGTAGCAGTAGTAGTTCTCGGCGCAGGTCGGGCTGGAGCTGAAGTCCACCTGGGCGCGATTGCTCTGGTCGATGCGGAAGATCGCGAACGCCGTGTTGATGCGGCCGTCCAGCAGCTCGCCCTTCAGGCCCAGCTCGTAGTTCTCGCCGACGATCGGCTTGAGCGACTGGCCGGCCGCGTTGACCTCGCTCTGCGGCTGGAAGATGTCGGTGTAGCTGACGTAGGTGGTCCACTGCGGCGACAGGTCCAGGATCAGGCCCGCATAGGGCGTGAAGTGGGTGTTGGCCTGCACCGTCTGGCCGTTGGTCAGCCTGCCGGCGCTGGTGGTGTCGGTGGTCCAGATGCGGTTGGAACGGCTGAAGCGGCCGCCCAGCACCAGTTTCAACGGATCGGTCAGCTGCAGGCGGGTCGCGCCGTAGAAGCCCACTTCGCGGGTGGTGCCGAGGCGGACTTCGTCGGTGAACGCACGCAGCGCGGCCGTGGTCGGCTCGGGCAGGTCCGGATTGAACTGGAAGGCGTTGAAGGTGGCGTAGTTGGTGAGGTAGGAATACGACGTGTCGATCTTGGTGTGGGCGTAATTGGCGCCCACCACCACCTCGTGGCTGCGGCCGAAGGCCCGGAACTTGCCGGTCAGGTTGGCATCCATGCCCGAGGCGTCGAGGTCGGCAACCGTGCGCGCGACGTTGACCAGGGCCATCTGCGTGACCGGATTCACGCCGCGGCTGGACGCGGTGTACTTCAGGTACTGCTTTTCCTGCACGTAGGCGCCCGTGGCCTTGAAGCGCCAGTCGTCGTTGAAGGCGTGCGTGAAGTCGGCGTAGAAGCCCTGGTTCGAGGTCCGCTGCCGATTCCAGTTGGCGCCGTAGCTGGTGGAACGCTTGAAGTCGATCTCTTCGCCGTCGCTGTAGCGCGGCAGGCCCGAAATCGACGGGCGGCCGCGCAGGTCTTCGTAGCTGTAGCCCAGGTTCAGCTGCGTATAGGGCGTGAAGTCGTATTCGAGCGTGCCGTAGAAGGTCGTGTTCTTCATGTGGACGCGGTCGATGAACGAATGGTTGTCCTGGCGGTCCACCAGCGCGCGGCCGCGCAGGCTGCCATCGGCATTGAGCGCCCCGCTGCCATCGACCTGCAGGCCATAGCGGTCCCAGCTGCCGGCCTTGGTCTCGACCATGAAGCGGTCTTCCGCCAGCGGACGCTTGCGCACCAGGTTCACCGCGCCGCCGGGCGAGCCCGAGCCCTGCAGCAGGCCGGCCGCGCCGCGCAGCACCTCGACGCGGTCATACATGGCGGTGCCGCCCGAGTAATTGCTGGCGCGGCCGTAGAAACCGCGTTCCAGCGGCACGCCGTCGTACTGGATGACGCTGTCCTCGAAGCCGCGCGAATAGATATACTTGCCGCCCTGCGGACTCTGCTGCAGGGTCACGCCGGTGGTGTTTTCCAGCGCGTCGTAGACCGAGGTCAGGTTCTGCTCGTCCAGCCGCTGGCGCGTCACGACGCTGACGGACTGCGGGATGTCGCGCAGGCGCTGGTCGCCCTTGCCGATCATGACCGAGGGCACGGTGTAGGAGCCGGTGCCTTCGGACATGCTGCGGTACTCCTGCCCGGTCACGGTCACCGCGTCCAGCGTGACGGCGCTGCCGCGCGCGGCGCGCCGCACCGCGTAGCCGCCGCTGGGCTGGCGCACGCCCTCGAAGCCGGTGCCGGCCAGCAAGGCCGCCAGGCCGCCCGCGGTGGTCCAGCGGCCGTTCAGGCCCTGCGTCTGCGCGCGCTCGACCTGGGACGCATCGAACGACACATTCACCCCGGCGGCGCGCGCGAACTGGTTCAGCGCCTGGTCCAGCGGGCCGGCGGCGATAGCGAAGCCGCGCTCGGCCTCCTGCACCGCGGGCGCGGCTTGCGCCCGCACGGCGGCGACCGGCCAGGCCGCCAGGGCGGCGCCGCACAGGATGCCGGACAGGGCCGTGCGCAGCACGGTGGGAACGGGCGTCAGGCGCGCCGTCTTCGGGGTACGAGCGAGTGTCATTGCGTAGTCTTGAAGGCCAGGTTGAAAGGTGTCTTTCCCTGTAGGCCGGACAAGAACGCGAATCCCCTCATTTTTTCAGCAACTTTTTTTCGGCCCTTTTCAAGGCCGGATGGTGACGCGGCATGAGGGCCTCAGGCCGGGCCGACCGTCACCCAGTAGCGCGTCCAGTAGCGCACCCGGACCGGCAGGGTCTGCGCCAGGAAGGCCAGCGCCCGGTCGGTGTCGTCGATGTGGTAGGTGCCCGATACCCGCAGGTCCGCCACCTCGGGGGCACAGTTGATGCGCCCGCGGCGATAGCGCGACAGTTCCGCCAGCAGGTCGGCCAGCCGCATGTTCTTGCCGGCGATCGCGCCTTCGACCCAGGCCGCGCTTTCCATGGCCGGCGGCTGCAGGGGCTGTGCGTGCCAGCGGTCAAGCCAGCCCTGCTGGCCCGCCTGCACGATGACACGGTCGCCGCCCTCGGCCGGCGTCAGGGCCACGGCGTGCTCCTGCACGCTGACGCGGGCGCCATCGTCATCCAGCCGCACGACGAAGCGGGTGCCCAGCGCCTCGACGACGCCATAGGGCGTGCGCACCCGAAACGGCCGCCGCGCCGGCGAGCCGGGGTCGCTGCCCGTGTCCAGCGATATCTCGCCGCGATGCAGCACCACCACGCGTTCGGCGCCGTCCAGCAGCAGGCTCACGGCGCTGTCGGTGTTAAGCACCAGGCGGGTGCCATCGGCCAGCGTCAGGGCCCGGCGTTCGCCCAGGCCGGTGCTGACATCGGCCACGAGGCGCTGCCACGGCACCTGCTCGCGCGCCGCCCAGCCCGTGCCCAGCGCGCCGCCGGCGAGCAGCAGGCTCTTGAGCACCACGCGGCGCTGGCGCCGGCGCGCGCCGTTCAGGGCGGTCAACGTATCCAGCGCCAACCCCTGCGGGACCGCGTTGAAATCCGCGTTCAGCGACTGCACCCGGGTCCAGGCCAGCTCGTGCTCGGGCGCGGCCCGGCGCCAGCGCTCGAACGCCGCGCGGGTGCGCGCGTCGGGCTGGCTGAAATTGAGCCTGACCGACCAATCGATGGCCTGGTCGACGATGGTGGCGGCGATCGGCGCCGCCGCGCCCGGCTCTCTCATGTCGGCTCGAACCGGAACCGGTAGCACTGGCGCAGCCCGCTGGCGACGTAGCGCTCGGCGGTGGCCAGCGACACGTCCAGCCGCTCGGCGATCTCCGGGCAGCGCAAGCCTTCGAGCTGGGCCCAGAGAAAGGCCTGGCGCACCTTGGGCTTGAGGGTGTCGAGCATCTGGTCGATCCTGACCAGCGCCTCGAGGATGAGCATGCGGTTTTCAAGGGATGGGACTTGCGCCCGCGGCGCGTGGGCCAGCGCCTCGAGCCAGGCGCGTTCCAGTTCGCGGCGGCGCCAGTGGTCGACCAGCAGGCCGCGCGCGATAGTGCTCAGGAAGGCCCGCGGCTCGCGCGTGTCGGCCACGGCCGGCCGGCGCAGCAGGCGCACGAACACATCATGCGCCAGATCGGCGGCCTCGAACGAATTGCCCAGCTGACGGCGCAGCCAACCGTGCAACCAGCTGTGGTGATCCACATAAAGCGATTCGATTCGATCCTGCGTCGTGGGGGGCATGGCCGCGCGCCCTCGCGGGCAAATGAATGATAACCATTCTCTATTGTAATAACGAGACACAGCCATCGGCAAGCGCGAGTCCCGGCGCGGCTGCGCGCCCCGCGGCGACGCGTCCGGTTCAGGCCTTGGGGCCGTCCGAGGCAAGCCTGTCCGCGACAGCGGCTGGCGCCCCGCTTTCGCGGTGAAAGAACAGCGGCGCCAAGCCGCCCTTGCCCCGGTCCAGGTACTCGAACGCCACCCGCTCCCCGGGATGCGCCGGGCCGCCGCCGTGGCTGAGGTGATATAGCTCACCGCCCAGTCGATAGACATACAGCGGGGTCCACGACGCCTCCTCCGGCATCTGCACCTGATAGGTCAGGACCTCGTCCACCCGGCCGCGCACCCCGTACTTGACGGTCGCGCGCCGCAGGGCCCGGCCCGGCCGCCCCGCCCACCATGCCGCCGCCAGGCACAACGCGGCGGCGCCATACAGCGGCCACGCGAACCACCCCGCGGCCAGCAACGCCAGCGCCACGCCCAGCAACACATTGCGCAACAAGGTCGCATCCCGCCGCAGCCGCGCCCGGTCGGCATCGCTGATAGTCTCGTAGGCCTTCTGCACGTCGCCCGGCCCGTCGTATTCCGCGCGCAGCAGCACCGGCGCCCGCCCCGGCCACAACGCCAGCAGGTGCAGCCGCACCGGCGCCTCCAGCCTGGCGGCGCAGCGTTCGGGGTTCTTGCCGCCATCCCCGGGCATGGTGAAGCCGTTCATGAACGGCAACGCCACCTCCAGCTTGCGCCCATCGATGCCGTACCGCACACTGCCCGCCGCGCCTGGCTCGAAGCCGGTGAGCACGCCGCGGACCACCTGCTTCGGGACGCCGCCGCGCAGCACCTGGCGCCAGCGCCGGCGCACCGCCGGGCCGCGCAGCAGGCGGAGGCCGAAATGCAGCGTGAAGCCGGCGAGCGCCAGGATCATCACGCCCAGCACCGGATCGCGCGCCGTGGTCGAAGGCCCCCACCACCAGAGCCCGGCCAGGGACGCCGTGATGGCCAGGAACACCGTGAAGAACACCGCCGTCAGGGCCGTGTCCGCGCCGTGATGGCGCGTATGCCGGCGCAACCAGGCCAGATCCTGCTCGGTCAACGCCTCATCGTGGGTCTGCATGCCGCGCGCCTCCTCGTCTCGATCCGATTGCCCGCCATGATGACAGAAGCGCCGGCCCGCCCGGCTTGACAAGCCCCCCTTGCGCCTCCGAACATAGGGCCATCCACCCGGGGAGCTTCGGCAAGAAGCTGAGATTCCGATGGCGGCCGCGCCTGTCGCGCGGCACGCGGCGCGCGAGACCCGTCGAACCTGATCCAGACAATGCTGGCGTAGGGAAGGTGCGCATCCCGCCGGCCCCCGCTGCCGCGCCATGACGCCCTGCCCCGCCGCTTGTTCCCCTGCAAGGACACCTCGGCATGGCCTCTTCCAACCCCTCCCTGTCCGCGCTGGCGCTGGCCTCGCGCGACCTGTACGCCGCCGTGCGCCGCGACGCGCCGCTGGTGCAGTGCCTGACCAATTTCGTGTCCATGAACACCGCCGCCAATACGCTGCTGGCGATCGGCGCCTCGCCCGCGATGGTGCATGCGGTGGAGGAAGCGCCCGAATTCGCCGCCCTCAGCGGCGCGGTGGTGATCAACATCGGCACGCTCTCGGCGCCGTGGCTGGACAGCATGCTGCTGACGGCCGCCGCAGCGGGCAAGGCCGGCACCCCCTGGGTGCTGGACCCGGTGGCGCACCACGCCACGGCGTTCCGGCGCGACGCGGTGCGGCGCCTGCTGGACCTGCGGCCCGCGGTGATCCGCGGCAACGCGTCGGAGATCATCGCGCTGGCCGGTGGCCAGAGCGCGGGCAAGGGCGTGGATGCGCGCGACCCGGTGCAACAGGCCGAGCAGGCGGCGCGCGACCTGGCGCGGGCGCACGCCACGGTGGTGGCCGTGACCGGCGAAGTGGATTATGTGACGGACGGCCGGCGCGACGTGCGCGTGACCGGCGGGTCGCCGCTGATGCCGCAGGTCACCGCCACGGGCTGCGCGCTGACGGCGGTGGTGGGCGCCTTCGCGGCGGTGGCGCGCGATGACGCCTACACGGCGGCGGTGGCGGCGTTGTCCTGCTTCGGCATCGCCGGCCAGCGCGCCGGCGCGCTGGCGGACGGCCCCGGCTCTTTCGCCTGGCGCTTCCTCGACGCGCTGGCGGCGCTGGAAACGGACAGCCTGGCGGCGGAATCACCGCTGCGCTGACCCGGCGGCCGCGCGCCAGCCCCGCGCGCGGCGCCCTGATGCCTTACATGCGGTACTGCAGGCTCAGCATCGCGTTGCGCGGCGCGCCCGGCATGTTCAGGTTGGGGCTGGTGCCGTGGGCCGAGACGATATAGCCGGCGTTGAACAGGTTGTACACGTTCAGCTGCACCGAGTACGGCCCCTGGCGCCACCACGCCGCCGCGTCCGCCGTCAGGTAGCCCGGCAGCGTGACCGTGTTGCCCGGGTTGGCGAAGCGCGCGCCCACCAGGTTCAGGCCGGCGCCGGCGCCGAAACCGTCGCCCAGATCCTTGGTGATCCAGACGTTGCCGGCATGGCGCGGCGTCAAGGTCGCGCGCTTGCCTTCCACGCTCTTGCCGGCGTCCACCGCGACCGACTGCGTCACGCGCGCATCCAGGTAGGCGTAGCCCAGCACCGCGCGCCAGCCGTTGGACAGGTCGCCCGACAGCGTCCATTCGGCGCCGTCGGTGCGCTGCGTGCCCACCGGCACCAGCGTGTTGGTCACCGGATTGGTGACCTTGATGTCGGTACGCTCCAGGCGGAACACGGACACGGTGGTCGACAGCTTGCCGTCCAGGAAGTCGTACTTGGCGCCGACTTCGTAGTTGGTGGTCTTCTCGGGCGCCAGGTCGACGTTGTTGGCGGCCAGCGCGAAGGCCTCGCCCGAGGGCTGGTACGAACGGCTCCACGACACGTAGTACGACTGCACGCTGTCCGGCTGGAACACCAGGCCCAGGCGCGGGCTCAGGTTGGAGTCGGTGCGCTGCAGGTTCTGGCCGCTGCGGCGGTCCTCGGTCTTCTGCTCGAAGCGGTCATGGCGCACGCCGCCCAGCACCTTCCAGTGCTCGCCCAGCGACACCATGTCCTGCACATACAGGCCGAGCGTGCTGAAGCGGCCCAGGCTGTCGGAGCCGGGCGCGCCCACGGCCTGGCGCTGCAGCGTCGGCAGTTGCGGATCGAACAGGTTGACCACCGCCACGTTGGCGTTGGAATAGCTCACCAGGTCCTTGTTCTGCTGCCCCACTTCGACGCCGTACAGGATGTCGTGGCGCACCGAGCCCCACTGCACGCGCTGCATCAGCTCGGTCTGGTTGGTCCAGCCGTGTTCGTCGCGCAGCACGTTGCCGTGCGTCAGCGAAACGGTTTGCGCCGCTTCGTTGACCGAGCCCGGCAGCGTGTTGTTGCGGTTCAGCGTGTAGTGGTAGTAGCGCGTGGCGTTGCGCAGCGACCAGTTCTCGTTGAAGCGGTGCGTCAGCGTGCCGGCATAGGACTGCACGCGGGTCTGCGTGTAATCGGTGTCGCGCGCGTTCTCGGCGCCGTAGTAGGTGGACGGGTCCACGTCCACCGGCCGGCCGTGATAGGCCGGAATGCCGAAGTCGGTCAGGCGGCGGTCTTCCAGGAACTCGGTCTGCAGCAGGAAGGTGGTGTTCTCGCCCAGCTTGAACTGGGCCGACGGCGCAATCGCCTTGCGGTCGATGAACTGCTTGTCGCGGTAGCTGTCGCCCTTCTCCACCGCGCCGGTCAGGCGCCACGACATGGAGCCGCTCTCGTTGGCGCGGCCCAGGTCCAGGTCGAGCCGGCGGTCATTCCACGAGCCGTAGCTCAGGCCGACCTGCGAGATGTCCTCGCCCGGCTTCTTGGTGACGCGGTTGATCAGGCCGCCCGACGAGCCGCGGCCGTACAGCACCGCGGCCGGCCCCTTGATGACGTCGATGCGCTCGACGTTGGAGAGGTCGCGGTAGTACAACGCGTCGTCGCGGAAGCCGTCGACGAACTGATCGGCGATGGCGGTGAAGCCGCGGATCGAGACCTGGTCGCGCTGGCCGTCGCCGGTCGAGAAGCTGACGCCCGGCACGTTCTTGAGCGCGTCCTGCACCGACATGGCGTGCTGGTCGCGCAGCACCTGCGCCGGCACCACGTTCACCGTCTGCGGAATGTCGCGCAGCGGCGCGTCGATCTTGGTGGCGCTGGTGGAGGCGGGCGGGTTGTAGCTCTGCGCGCTGTCGTCGGTGCCGACGACGCTGACGGCGGGCAAGGTGGCGGTGGGCGCGGCGGCCTGGCCGTGCGCGGCCAGGGGCGCCACGACGAACAGGGCGGCGGTGAGGGGGCGAAGGACGTGCATGGCCAGCGGGTCTTGTCGAAGTCGTTTGAAATGGAAGGATTCGCCATTCTCTTGACAACGAGAATCAATCGCAATGCTTTTATCATTACGTTGCCTTGCGACCACGATAAATGAGACACGCGTCCAATTCAGATGCTTTTCAGCCGCCTTGTGCCACGCGTGCGCGCTGATCGCGCCCCCCGTGATCGCCCCCCTTTTTTCGCGGCAACCCTTAGCGGTAGTACACGCAGATACGCTTGCCGCCGATTTCGTGCACGTCGATCGGCAGCTCGTACAGCGCGCCCAGGATTTCCGGGCGGATCAACTCGCCCGGGGCGCCATGGTGCGCCACCCTGCCCGCCTTCATCGCCACGATGCGGTCGGCGTAGGCCGAGGCGAAGTTGATGTCGTGCAGCACCAGCACCACGGTCTTGCCCAGTTCGTCGGCCGCGCGCCGCAGGGTGCCCATCATGGCCACGGCGTGCTTCATGTCGAGACTGTTGAGCGGCTCGTCCAGCAGCACATAGCGCGTGTCCTGGCACAGCACCATCGCCACGAAGGCGCGCTGGCGCTGGCCGCCGGACATCTCGTCCAGGTAGCGGTCGGCCAGCGGCTCCAGCTCCAGATAGGCGATGGCGCGGTCGATATGGGCCTTGTCGTCCAGCGTCAGCCGTCCGCCGGTGTGCGGATAGCGGCCGAACGCCACCAGGTCGCGCACCGTCAGGCGCAGCGGCAGGTGGTTGTCCTGCCGCAGGATGGCCAGGCGGCGCGCCAGCTCGCGGCTGTCGCTGCGCGCCACGTCCAGGCCGTCGACCAGGATGTGGCCGGCCGACGGCGGCAACAGGCGGCTGATCATCGACAGCAGGGTCGACTTGCCGGCGCCGTTGGGGCCGATGATGGCGGTCACGCCACCCGCGGGCAGCGCCAGCGACACCTGGTCCACGACCACGCTGTCGCCATACTGCTTGCTGACTTGTTGGATATCGATCATTGGCGTCCCCTGCGCAAGATCAGGGCCAGGAACATCACTCCGCCCACGAATTCGATGACCACGCTGACCGTGGTGCTCAGCTGCAATACCCGTTCCAACAGCGTCTGGCCGCCCACCAGGAAGATGACGCTGAGCAGCACCGCGGCCGGCACGGTGTGGCGATGCCGGTCCGACCCCATCGCCTGGTAAGCCAGGTTGCTGACCAGGAGGCCGAAGAAGGTCACCGGCCCCACCAGCGCGGTGGACACCGACACCAGCACGGCAATGGCGGCCAGCGTCAGCAGCAAGGTGCGGCGGTAGTCCACGCCCAGGTTCAGCGCGATCTCGCGCCCCAGCGCCAGCACGTCGTAGCGGCGCCGCATGCGCCAGATCAGCAGCGTGGCCACGGCCACCGCCGCCAGCGCGATCGGCAGGAGGCCGGTGCGCACCGAATTGAAATTGGCGAACATCCGGTCCTGCAGCACCAGGAACTCGTTCGGGTCGATCAGGCGCACGACAAAACTGGACAGGCTGCGGAACAACAGGCCGAAGATGATGCCGACCAGCATCATCAGATGCAGGCTGCGCACCGCGTCGGTGAACAGCCAACGGAACAGCAGGCAGGCGAACGCCGTCATCGCGCACACCTCCAGCACGAAAGCCGCCACCGGATGGCTGACCGCGCCCGCCGCCTGGCCGAAGCCGAACACCACCACCGACTGGATCAGCAGATAGAGCGCGTCGAAGCCCATGATGGCCGGCGTCAGGATGCGGTTGTGGGTGACGGTCTGGAACAGCACCGACGACACCGCCACCGCGTACGCCACCAGCAGCATCGCCGCCAGCTTGCCGCCACGGAACGGCAGCACGAAGTCCCACTGGCCGTTGGCGCCGAGCATCATGAAGCCGGCCACGCACAACAGCGCCAGCGCGGCCAGCACGGCCAGGCGCCAGGCCTGCGGCGAACGCGCCGCGGCGGCGCGCGATACGGCGGAATCAGCCACGGCGGTTCCTCCGGCCGTGCAACAGGCACAGGAACAGGATGCTGCCCACCACGCCCACCACCGTGCCGAGCGGCACCTCGTACGGATGGATCACCAGGCGGCCGATGATGTCACAGGCCAGCACGAAGACGCCCCCCAGCGCCGCCACCCATGGAATCGAGCGGCGCATGTTGTCGCCCAGCACCAGGCTGACGGCGTTCGGCACGATCAGGCCCAGGAACGGAATGCCGCCGGCCGTCACCACCACCACCGCGGAGATCGCCGACACGATCAACAGCCCCGTCAACGTCAGGCGCGCGTGGTTCAGACCGAGATTGGCGGCGAACTCGCGGCCCATGCCGGCCACGGTGTAGCGGTCCGCCGCCAGATAGGCCGCGGCCGCCAGCGCGAAGCCGATCCACAGCAGTTCGTAGCGGCCGCGCAGCACGCCGGAGAAATCACCCGTGGTCCAGGCATGCAGCGACTGCAGCAGGTCGTAGCGATAGGCGACGAAGGTGGTGACGGCGTGGATCACGCCGCCCAGGATCAGGCCGATCAGCGGCACGATGAAAGGCGTGCGCAGCGGCACGCGCCGCAGCAGCGCCAGGAACAGCAGCGTGCCCGCCAGCGCGAAGCCGGTGGCCGTCAGCATCTTGCCGATCACCGGCGTGTCCGGCGCCAGCAGCGTCACCACCAGGATGCCGAGCGTGGCCGACTCGACGGTGCCGGCCGTGGTCGGCTCGACGTAGCGGTTGCGCACCAGCATCTGCATGATGAGTCCGGCCACCGCCAGCGCCATGCCGGCCAGCAGCAGGGCCAGCGTGCGCGGCACGCGGCTGACCAGCAGCAGGCGCCAGGCGCGCTCGGCGTCCGGCCCGCCCGCCAGCGCGGCGAACGAAAACGACCCCGCGCCCAGGCTGACGCTGGCCACGCACAGCAACAGCAACAACAGCAGCAACGCCGCCAGTCCGGCCCAGCCGGTGATCATGCCACCCTGCTTCACCCGGCCGACTCCGGTTCCATCCGATGAGCCATGCGCCTACTTCGTGCCCGACAGCGCGCGCGCCAGGTCATCCACGTTCTGCTGCATGGCGGTCAGGCCCGCGCTGCCCAGCAGGTACCAGTTGTAGCCGTTCAGGTAGACCACGCGCTGCTGCTTCCAGGCCTTGGTCGGACGGATCAGCTCGTTGTCCAGCATGCGCTGGGCCGACGTGCCCTCGCGGCCGATGGCCGCGTCGCGGTCGATCACGAACAGCCAGTCCGGATCGGTCTGGGCGATGAACTCGAACGAGATCGCCTGGCCGTGGTTCGACACGTTCAGGTCCTTGGCGGCCGGCGCGATGCCGAACGCGTCATGGATGACGCCAAAGCGCGAGCCCGGGCCGTAGGCGCTCATCTTGCCGCCGGTGGTCAGCACGATCAGGCCGGTGCCGGCGCCGGCGGCCTTGCCGTGCAGCGCGGCGATCGAGGCGCGCAGGGCGTCCAGCTTCTGCTTGGCCTGCGCCTGTTTGCCGTAGATGGCGGCCAGCGTTTCGGTACTGCGCACCACGCTGCCCACCAGATCCTTGGCGTCGGCGGTCAGGTCCACTGTGGGCGCCAACTTGGCCAGCTCGTCGTACTTGGGCGCCGAGCGGCCTGCCACGAAAATCACCTGCGGCTGCGCCGCGTGGATCACTTCGTAGTTGGGCTCGAACATGCTGCCCACCTTCAGGTAGCGCTTGTCGGCATATTGGGCCAGCTGCGGCGGCAGCTTGGCGGCCGTCGGCACGCCGGTGACGTCCACGCCCAGCGCATGCAGGGTGTCCAGCACCGCCAGGTCCAGCACCACGGTCTTGGTCGGGTTGGACGGCACGGCGGCTTCGCCGCGCGCGTGCTTGACCGGCACGGTCTGGGCCGCGCTCAGCGCGCTGGCGGCGCCCAGGACCAGGGCCGCGGTGGCACACGCCAGCCAGCGGCCGGCGCGTCGCGCTTGGGTTTGTTTCATCGTCATGCTCATCTCTCCAGGTTGCGGGAACGCCGCCTGGCGGCGGCGGTCCCCGGGTGTTGCACGCGGGCTCAGAACTTCACGCCCACGCCCAGCCAATAACGGCGGCCGTCCTCGACATAGCCGTAGTCGTCGTAGCCGACCTTTTTGTCGAACAGGTTGTAGATGCCGGCGTACACCGACACCTTCTTGTTGACGGCGTAGGAGCCGCCCAGGTCGACGAAGGTGTAGGACGGCGCCACCAGCGACGACGAGGACGGGCCGGTGATCGGCTGGCTTTCCTTGCCGCGGTAGTTGACGCGGGCCCACGCTTCCAGCGCGTCGGAGGCCTGCCAGTTGACCGTGGTGGTGAACAGGTGCTTGGGCAACTGGTTCAGCGGCTGGCCCTGGTACTGGCCGGTCTTCTGTTCCGACTTGGTGAAGGTGTAGCTGCTGTTCAGCGACCAGTCGCGGCCCAGCGGCAGCTTCAGGTTGGCCTCGACGCCGCGCGACACCGCCTTGTCCACGTTCATGTACGTGGTGGGGTTGGCGCCGAACTGGTTGGGGCCCTCGGTGCACTGCGACAGCGGGCACGCGACGCGGGTGATCTTGTCCTTGAAGTCGTTGTTGAACAGCGTCAGGCCGGCGTTGAAGCCTTCGCCGTCGTCATACAGCAGGCCGATTTCCTCGGTCACCGACTTCTCGGGCGTCAGGTTGGGGTTGCCGTACATGTTGCCGCCGCGGCTGACCTGGCCCCAGCCCGCGACCGTCTGACGCAGGTCGGGCGCGCGGAACCCGGTGGAGACGCCGCCCTTCAGGGTCCAGCGCTCGGCCATGTGCCAGACGCCATACAGGCGCGGGCTGAAATGGCTGCCGAAGTTCTCGTCCTGGTCCATGCGCAGGCCGCCGGTGAGCGCGAAGCTCTCGGCCAGGCGCCATTCGTCCTCGGCGAACAGCGCCCACTGGTAGCGCTCCACCTTGCTGGGGCCGCCGGCCAGCTGGTTGCCGGTCTGGTCGGTCAGGCGCTGCGTCAGATAGCTGCCGCCCAGCGTCAGCATGTGCGAACCCAGCGGCAGCGACCAGCTGGTCTGCAGGTCCAGGTTCTTGATCTTCATCTGGCGCGAGCGGTTGTCGAATTCTTCCTGCTGCACGTAGCTGTCGGACACGCCCCAGCCCCAGCGGCCGGTGTGCGACAAGGCCCACTTGTTGCTGCGGTAGTCGGTTTCCGACGAGGCCGGGCAACCGGTGCGCGGGCACGCCACGCCCGGCGCCAGCGGCGCGACGGTCTTGCCCAGCGTGTTCTCGTATTTCTGGCGGCTGGAGGTGGCCTCCAGCACGATGTCGTGGTCGCGGTTGGGCGTGAGCGCCAGCTTGGCGGTGATGTTGGTGGCGTTGCGCTTGCGGTAGCCGTCGAAGATCTTGTCTTCGTCGCGCTGGGTCGCCTGGCCGTAGATCTGCAGGCCAAGCAGGTCGTTCTTGATCGGGCCGGCCAGGTAGAAGTTGCCCTGGTAGATGTCGCCGGACTTGCTGCTTTCCTGGATGGTGGTGTCCATGCGGATCTCGCCGCCCCACTCGCTGGGCACCTTGCGGGTGATGATGTTGATCACCCCGCCCATGGCGTCGGACCCATACAGCGACGACATCGGCCCGCGCACCACTTCGATGCGCTCGATGGCCGAGATCGGCGGCGTCCAGCCGCCTTCCACGCCGCTCGAATCGGAGTTGGTGCGGGTTTCACGCGAATTCTGGCGCTTGCCGTCGATCAGGATCAGCGTGTACTTCGGGCCCATGCCGCGCAGGCTGATGTCCTGGCGGTCGCCGCCGCCGGTGACCACCACGCCCGGCACCTCGACCAGCGCGTCGGTGACGTCGCGGTAGAACTTCTTTTCGAGGTCCTGGCGCGTAATCACGCTGATCGACGCCGGCGCATCCTGGATCTGCTGCTCATAGCCGCTGGCGGTGACCACCACGGTATCCAGCGTCCTGGTGTCGGCCGCCTGCCCCCAGGCCGGCTGGCCCATGGCGAGGCCCGCGCCGCACAAAGCGACGGCCAGGCGGGTGCGCGGGCCCAGTGCGCGACGCACGGCCAGATCGTTACTGCTCATGATTTCAACCTCTCCCGTCCCGGGTGACTACCGCGCCCCGTGCGCGGCGCCGCCCGCTCTCAATTTTTAATGAAAACCATTCTCATATTAGAATTGAGCCGGTCCGGGGGCTGCAACACGCTTTCCGCAACTTTTACTTTCTTCGCACTTCTTGACACTTCGGCCGCTAGCGACCCGCTATGCTGCCTCAGCAACAGAACCCAAGCGCATGTCCATCCCACCCTCTTTGACAACGCGCCGCATCCTGTTGATCGACGACGACGTCGACCTGGCATTGATGCTGCGTGAATACCTCGAACCCGGCCAGATCGAGCTGACCCTGGCGCACAACAGCGCCCAAGGTCTGCCTCTTGCAATGCAAGGTTGCTTCGACCTTGTCCTGCTCGACCTGATGCTGCCCGACGGCAACGGCCTCGACCTGTTACGGCGGCTGCGCCAGCATTCGCGCCGTCCGGTCATCATGTTCACCGCCCATGGCGGCGAAACCGACCGGGTGCTGGGGCTCGAGCTGGGCGCCGACGACTACCTGGCCAAGCCCTTCAGCCCGCGCGAGCTCAAGGCCCGCATCGGCGCGGTGCTGCGCCGCTTCGAGGAGACGCCGCAACCGCCGTCGCCCGAACTGAACGTGGGCGCGCTGTCGCTCGACGCCGCCAGCGGCCGCGCCCGCCTTGGCGCGCAAGAGGTGCTGCTGACCGGCGCCGAACAGCGCATCCTGGAAATCCTGATGCGCGCGCCGGGCCAGGTGGTGGCGCGCGACCAGATCAGCCTGTACGCGCTGGGCCGCAGCGCCGACCGCTACGACCGCAGCATCGACACCCACATCAGCAGCCTGCGCAGGAAACTGCAGCTGGACCAGGCCGGCGACGCCCCCGCCATCCGCAACCTGCGGGGGCTGGGCTACGTGCTGGCGGGCGCGGCCTGATGGCCTGGCTGCCGATCCGCTCGCTGTTCTGGCGCGCCTTCCTGACCTTCTGGGGCGCGATGGCCATCATCACGGTCTGCGGCATGATGCTGACCGCGGCGGTGGCCTGGTATCGCGTCGATTCGCTGGACGGCCTGAATCCCGGCAACCTCACCCGCGATGCGACGCAGATCGCGCGCACCGACGGCGCCGACGGCCTGCGCCGGTGGCTCGCCGCCATGGATGCGCGCTATTCAGCGCTGAAGATCTATATCGTCGACACGCAGGACCGCGAGATCCTGGGGCGCCGCCTTCCGACCCGGCTGGGCGACTGGCTGGCGGCCTTCCGCGCCTCGCCCGATGCCAGCATGCTCACTGCCATCGACGTGGCCGCCGATCCCGACGCGCTGCGGGTGTCCTGGTGGGACCCGCAGCTGCTGATCCTGCCGGACCGCAGCCAGCTGCTGATGCTGTTCCTGCCATTCGATTCCTCGCACTGGGAGATGCTGGGCCTGACGCCGGTGGCGCTGGGGCTGCTGCTGTTCGCCCTGGCCATCACCGCGCCGTTCTGCTGGGCGCTGACGCGCCACGTGGCGGCGCCGCTGGATCACCTGCGCCGGGCGGCCCGCGCGCTGGCCGCCGGCCGGCTGGAAACGCGCAGCCCCGACGCCCTGGCGCTGCGCCAGGACGAAGTGGGCCTGCTGGCGCGCGACTTCGACGCCATGGCCGGCCGCCTGCAGGCGCTGGTCGACACCCGCGAACAACTGCTGCGCAACATCGCCCACGAGCTGCGCTCGCCGCTGGCGCGGCTGCGCCTGGGGGTCGAGCTGGCGCGCCGCAAGGACGAACGCCAGGACCTGCAACTGGACCGCATCGAGCGCGAATGCGAGCGCCTGGACGCCCTGGTCGGCAGCACCTTGCGGCTGGCCCGCATGGGCGCCCTGCCCTCGCCGACCGAAACGCTGGACCTGGCCGAGGTGGTCGATGACGTGGTGCAGGATGCGCGCTTCGAAGCCGGCGACCGCGACATCACGATCGGCTGGCGCCGCCCCGCGCCGCTGCGCGTGGCCGCCGACCGCGACAGCTTGGCCAGCGCCATCGAGAACGTGCTGCGCAACGCGCTGCGATTCACGCCGGCGGGCGGCGCCATCCAGGTGCGCCTGCTGGCGGACGCCGGCGAGGCCAGCCTGGAAATCGAGGACAGCGGCCCCGGCGCGCCGGAAAAGGAACTGGCCTATCTGTTCGAGCCGTTCTACCAGAGCGCGGCGAACGCCGACGTCCCGCAAGGCGGCGCCGGCCTGGGCCTGAGCATCGCCCGCGCCGCCGTCGCGGCGCACAAGGGCCGGATCTCGGCGCGCAACGTCGCGCCGAACGGCCTGAGCGTGCGCATCGAGCTGCCGCGCGCGACGGCCTGAGCGCTGACGGAAAACGCCTGGCCGGCCCGCGGCGCGTGCGCCCGCGTCAGTCGTCGTCGGCCAGGATGGCGGCGGACAGCCGCGGCAACACCCGCAGGGCATTGGCCGTGGTGGCCTGCGCCACCTGCGCCACGGCAATGCCGCGCAGGTCGGCCAGCACCTGGGCGATGCGGCGCAGCTCGCCGGGCCGGTTGCGCCGTTGCGGCGGATGCAGCCAGGCCGGGGGGATATCGGGCGCGTCGGTTTCCAGCACCAGGTGCTGCAGGCCGACATCGGTGGCATGGCGGCGGATCTGCAACGCCCGCTCGTAGGTCATGGCGCCGCCCAGCCCCAGCGCGAAGCCCTGCTCGACAAAGGCCTGGGCCTGCTGCGCGCTGCCGTTGAAGGCATGCGCGATGCCGCCGATGCGGCCGTGGCGCCGCAGGTATTTCAACAGAATGTCCTGCGATTTGCGCACATGCAGCAGCACCGGCAGCTTGAATTCCGCCGCCATGGCCAGCTGGGCCGCATAGAAATGTTCCTGCCGCGCGCGCGGCTCGCCCGAGGCGATCTCGGGCACGAAGAAATCCAGGCCGATCTCGCCGATGGCGACGAAGCGCGGGTCGCCCAGCGATTGCCGGATGGCCTCGCGCAGGGCGTCCAGGTCGGCATCGACCGCGCGCTGCACATAGAGGGGATGGATGCCGAGCGCGTAGGCGCCGCCGGCCACCTGCGCCGCCAGGTCGCGCACCACGCCGAAGTTGGCGCGCTCGACGGCGGGAATGACGATGGCCTGCACGCCGGCGTCGAGCGCGTGCTCGGCCACCTCGCGGCGGTCGGCATCGAACTCGGCGGCATCCAGGTGGCAGTGGGTGTCGATCAGCATGGGCGCGGTCTCCTTGCCCGGGTCTCTTGCTCGATTATCGCGCCGCCGGCGGGGCAGCGTCAGCCCGAGACCAGCTTGCCGTTTTCCATCAGCAACTGGCGATCGGCGCGCGCCGCCAGCTCGGGATCGTGGGTGACGATGGCAAAGGCCGTGCCCGACTCGCGGTTGACCCGCGTCAGCAGCTCGAACATGTTGTGCGCGGTGTGGCGGTCGAGGTTGCCGGTGGGCTCGTCGGCCAGCACGCAGACCGGCCGCGTCACCAGCGCGCGCGCCAGCGCCACGCGCTGGCGTTCGCCGCCCGACAGCTGGCCCGGGTAATGGCCTTCGCGCGCCGCCAGGCCGACCAGGCCCAGCACCTCGCGCGCCGCCTCGCGGGCCTTGTCGCGGTTCTCGCGCCGCACGATCAGCGGCATGGCCACGTTGTCCAGCGCCGAGAATTCCGGCAGCAGGTGGTGGAACTGGTATACGAAGCCCAGGCTGCGGTTGCGCACCTGGCTCTTCTTCGCTTCGCTCAGCCCGACGGCCAACTGGCCGTCGACCGAGACCGAACCGCTGCTGGGCACGTCCAGCAGGCCCAGGATGTGCAGCAGCGTGCTCTTGCCGGAGCCGGACGCGCCGACGATGGCGACCATCTCGCCGCGCGCCACGGTCAGGCTGACGTTGCTCAACACCTCGATGCGGGCCGGGCCCTCGTCGTAGATCTTGACCAGCTTGTCGGCCTGCAGCGCCGGAGTCAGGGTATCAGTCATGGCGCAGCACCTGTGCGGGTTGCAGGCGCGAAGCGCGCCAGCTGGGGTACAAGGTCGCCAGCAACGACAGC
This sequence comes from Achromobacter sp. 2789STDY5608621, assembly GCF_001299375.1. Taxonomy (NCBI): domain Bacteria; kingdom Pseudomonadati; phylum Pseudomonadota; class Betaproteobacteria; order Burkholderiales; family Alcaligenaceae; genus Achromobacter; species Achromobacter sp. 2789STDY5608621. Next base: position 285,743 of record NZ_CYTU01000003.1, read on the forward strand.
ACCAGGGAGGTCACGCCGATGGTCACGATGTCGCCCACCTGCGGGTCGGACGGCAAGGCGCTGATGAAATAGATCTCGCGCGGCAGGAAGTGCACGCCCAGCAGGCGCTCGATGAACGGCACGATCACGTCGACGTTGTAGGCGATGACGATACCGCCGGCCACGCCCAGCAGCGTGCCGATGACGCCGATCAGCGCGCCCTGCACCAGGAAGATGCGGGCCACTTCGCCCGGCCCGGCGCCCAGCGTGCGCAGGATGGCGATGTCCGACTGCTTGTCCTTGACCGCCATCACCAGCGACGACAGCAGGTTGAACGCGGCCACCGCGACGATCAGCGCCAGGATCAGGAACATCATGCGCTTTTCGGTCTGCACGGCGGCGAACCAGGTGCGGTTGTTGCGCGACCAGTCGCTCGCCATGACATACGGCGGCAGCACGTTGCGCAGCTCGGCCGCGACTTCGGGCGCCTTCTGCATGTCGGCGACGCGCAGGCGCACGCCGGCGGTGCCGCTGTCGCGGAAGACCTTGGCGGCGTCGTCGTTGTCGACGAAGGCCAGCGAGGAATCGTATTCGTAGTGGCCCGACGAGAACACGCCGACCACGGTGAACTGGCGCATGCGCGGCGCGAAGCCGGCCGGGCTGATGGAGCCCTGCGGCGCCAGCATCAGCAAGGTGTCGCCCACCTTCACGCCCATGCCATCGGCCAGCTCGTTGCCCAGCACCACGCCGAAGCCGCCCGGCTTCAGGTCGGTCAGCTTGCCCGCGACCATCTGCCGCGGCAGGTCCGAGACGTTGCCCTCGGTGGCCGGGTCGATGCCGCGCACCTGCACGCCGCGCAAGGCCTGGCCCCGCACCAGCATGCCCTGCGCCGCCACGAACGGCGCGCCGGCCTTGACCTCGGGGTTGCGCTTGGCGGCGTCGGCGAACTGCTGCCACTGTTCGAGCACCCGCTCGGGCGCGGCGCCCGGGATGTAAAGCTCGATGTGCGGCAGCACCGACAGCATGCGGTCACGGACCTCTTTCTGGAAACCGTTCATGACCGACAGCACCACGATCAGGGCGGCGACGCCCAGCGCGATGCCTGCCATCGAACTGGCGGCGATGAAAGAGATGAAGCGATCGCGGCGGCCGCGTCGCTGGCGGATCCGGGCCAACCCGGCATAGCGGGCGCCGATCCAGAGTTCGTAGGGTATTTTCAGCACGAGCGCATTATGGCATTAACCGGCCGGAAAACCGTCCCCGGATTGCGGGAATGGAAGACAAGCCATGACAAGCTATGGCAAGCGGGGCCGGGCTTAGTTCCCGCGCTGGGTCGGCATCCCGCCAGCGACTACAATCGCGGCCATGTTGATCGTCATTCCGGGCGCCTTGCCCGCCCTTCCCGTCGCCGCAGAACTGGCCAAGCTGCTGCCCGAGCGCGCGCCCACGCTGCACCGCTGGCTGCAGGCCGGCAGCGCCCGGGTCCAGGCCCACGACATCCGTACCCAGGGCTGTACCGCGTTCGAAGCCTGGCAGTTGCGCCAGGCGGGCTACACGCCCGAGGCCGGCCTGCTGCCGGGCGCCGGACTGGGCCCGCTGCTGGCCGGCGGCCAGGCCGGAGACGGCCCCGTCTGGCTGGCCGAACTGGTGCACCTGGCCCTGGGCACCGACCAGGCCACGCTGCTCGACCCCGCCCTGATGGAACTGCGCGACGAGGAAACCGCCGCGCTGCTGGAGACCGCCCGGCCCCTGTTCGACGGCACCGGCTTCGCGGTCGAAGCGCTGTCGGCCACCCGCTGGCGCCTGCGCCTGCCAGACGGCCTGCGGCCCCAGACCGCCAGTCCGCTGGCGGTGGCCGGCCAGCGCCTGAACGACTGGTGGCGCCAGGATGCCGAGACCCGGCCATGGCGCCGCCTGCTCAATGAAATCCAGATGTCGTGGCATGAGCACCCCGCCAACGAGGCCCGCGCCGCGCGCGGCCTGCCGCCGGTCAACGCCCTGTGGCTGTATGGCGGCGGCACCCCGTGGGCCCCGCGGCCGGCCGGTCAGGAACAGATCATGACCGACCTGGACGGCCCGCAACGCGCCGGCGACTGGGCCGCCTGGCTCGACGCCCTGGCCGCGCTCGACCAGCGCCTGCGGCCGCTGGCCGGTCCCAAGGGCCTGCCGGACGCGCCCGCCGAACTGCTGCTGCTGGGCGACGACCGCAGCGCCACTCTCACCCTGAAACCGCGCGGGGGCCTGCTCGGCTTGCTGCCCGCGCCCAAGAAAAACTGGAGCGCCTGGTGGTCTCACCCCGCTTAACCGTCCGCCGCGCCGACCTCGCCGCCTGCCATGCCCTGGAAGCCTCGGGCATCCACCCGCTGCTGGCGCGCCTGTGGGCGGCCCGCGGCGTCACCCATCCCGACCAGACCAAGCTGGCCTGGCCGGCGCTGCTGCCGCCGGCCGGCCTGACGCATTCGGCGCACGCCGCCGGCGTGCTGGCCGACGCCATCCAGGCCGGCAGGAAGCTGCTGATCGTGGCCGACTATGACTGCGACGGCGCCACCGCCTGCGCCGTCGGCCTGCGCGCCCTGTCGGCCATGGGCGCCGATGTCGACTTCCTGGTGCCGAACCGCTTCGAGACCGGCTACGGCCTGTCGCCCGCCGTGGTCGAACTGGCCTGCCGCCACCGCGCCGGCAAGCCCGACATCATCATCACCGTGGACAACGGCATCGCCAGCGTCGACGGCGTGGCCGCGGCCAATGCCGCCGGCATCGGCGTGGTGATCACCGACCACCACCTGCCCGGCGACACGCTGCCGGACGCGCTGGCCATCGTCAACCCGAACCAGCCGGGCTGCGGCTTCCCGTCCAAGAACCTGGCGGGCGTCGGCGTCATCTTCTACATGATGCTGGCGCTGCGCGCCGAGCTGCGCCGCCGCGGCGTCTACGCCCCCGATGGCGGGCCGCGCCTGGACGCGCTGTCCGACCTGGTGGCGCTGGGCACCGTGGCCGACGTGGTCAAGCTCGACGCCAACAACCGCCTGCTGGTGACCCAGGGCCTGCAGCGCATGCGCAGCGGCCGCCTGCAACCCGGCCTGCGCGCCCTGTTCGCCGTGGCCGGCCGCGAGCCGCGCGCCGCCAACGGCTTCGACCTGGGCTTCGCGCTGGGCCCGCGCATCAACGCCGCCGGCCGCCTGGCCGACATGAGCCTGGGGATCGCCTGCCTGACCACCGACGACGAGGCCCAGGCGCTGGAGATGGCGCGCGAGCTGGACAACATCAACCGCGAGCGCCGCACCATCGAGGCCGAGATGCGCGAACAGGCCATGGCCGCCATGGAGGCGCCCGACGCCGCGCCCGGCGCCACGGTCTGCGTGTTCGACCCGGGCTGGCACCAGGGCGTGGTCGGCCTGGTGGCCTCGCGCCTGAAAGAGAAATTCTGGCGCCCCACCCTGGCCTTCGCGCCGGCCGGCGACGACGAGATCCGCGGCTCGGGCCGTTCGATTCCCGACGTGCACCTGCGCGACGTGCTGGACCTGGTGTCCAAGCGCCACCCCAACCTGATCCGCAAGTTCGGCGGCCACGCCATGGCGGCCGGCCTGACGCTGGGCCGCAACGACTTTCCGGCCTTCGCCCCGGCCTTCGACGCCGCCGTGCGCGAACTGACCGGCCGCGACACCTTCGAGCCCGTGATCGAGACCGACGGGTCGCTGGAATCCGGCTACGCCAACGCCGAGGTCGCCGGCCTGCTGCAGCAACAGGTCTGGGGCGCGGGGTTCGCCGCGCCGCTGTTCCTGGACGAATTCGTGGTGCGCAACCAGCGCCTGGTCGGCGAGAAGCACCTGAAGCTGTCGCTCGAACGCGGCCAGCAGCGCTTCGACGCCATCTGGTTCGGCCACGACCAGTCGCTGCCCGAGCACATCCAGGCGGCCTACCGGCTGGAGCAGAATGTGTGGAACGGAATGGTGTCGGTCCAGCTAGTGATCGAACACGCCGCATGATGTTGCCCCCACGCCGCGCCCGCTACGCGGGCTAGCTGCCCCCCGAGGGGGCGCTTTTGCCTTGGGGCGGCCCGGCGGCAAAAGGCCTTCTCGCCGACACCGAATAAAAACGGGCGCATCC
>NZ_CYTU01000003.1:290017-294948 GCF_001299375.1 Achromobacter sp. 2789STDY5608621
AGGGACTGACGAAGCCCGCCAGGTTGCCCACCGAGTTGATCAGCGCGATCCCGGCGGCGGCGGCCGTGCCGCCCAGCAGCGCGGTCGGCAGGCTCCAGAACAGCGGCAGCACCGTGCAGATGCCGATGTTGGCCACCGTCAGCGCCAGGATGGCCAGCACCGTGTTGCCGCTCCAGATCGCCGAGAACAGCAGCCCCACCGCGCCGCACAGCGCCGGGATGGCCACGTGCCAGCGGCGCTCGCGGTTGCGGTCGGAGTTGCGCGCGATCAGGATCATGCCGATCACCGCGAACAGGTTGGGCACGGCGGTCAGCAGGCCGATCGCCAGCGGGCTTTGCACGCCCGTGCTCTTGATCAGCGTCGGCATCCAGAACCCCACGCCGTACAGCCCCATCACGAACGAGAAGTAGATCAGCGCCATCGCCCACACGCGCGGACGCGTCAGCGCGGCGCGGATTGGCGGGTCTTCCTTGTGCTGTTCCTCGGCCGCGATATTGCGGATCAGCACCGCCTTTTCATTGGCGGTCAGCCACTTGGCCTTGTTGATGCGGTCGTCCAGGTAGATCAGCACCAGCACGCCGATGATGACCGACGGGATGCCTTCGAGCAGGAACAGCCACTGCCAGCCCGACAGGCCGTGGTCGCCGTGGAAGGTGCTCATGATCCAGCCCGAGATCGGGCCGCCGATCAGGCCGGACATCGGCACCGCCGTCATGAAGAAGGTGGTGATGCGTCCGCGCCGGGCGGCGGGATACCAGTACGTCAGGTAGAGGATGATGCCCGGGAAGAACCCGGCCTCGGCCGCGCCCAGCAGGAAGCGCAGGAAATAGAACATGTGCACGCTGGTCACGAACATCATGCACGCCGAGATGATGCCCCAGGTGATCATGATCCGCGCGATCCAGACGCGCGCGCCGACTTTGTGGAGAATGATGTTGCTGGGGATCTCGAACAGGAAATAGCCGATGAAGAATATCCCCGCGCCCAATCCGTACACCGTCTCGCTGAACTGGAGTTCCTGCAGCATCTGCAGTTTGGCGAAGCCCACGTTGACGCGGTCCAGGTAGGCCACGACATAGCAGACGACCAACAGCGGCACCAGCCGCCACCCCACCTTGCGATAGATCCGGTCCTCCTCAGCCGCCGGGATCGCCGGCGAGACCCCGGGGGCCATAGTGTGTTCCATCAATGTCTCCTCCTCTGACGGGATAGGCCGGTCATGGACCGGCAGCTTGTCCGGTCCCGCGCCCCCAGCGGGGACATATGGGCCGGCAGACCAAGCCTAGAACCCCGTAGTTGACAAAAAACTGAACAACTATGCCCTCTGCGCGCAAACCCCTAGAACGAACCGGCGGAATCGGGCGGAACCTTGTCCGGACGGGTTTTCTGCTTCATCCGTCCCCCTGTGTACCGGCGCGTCCCACGGGACGGCGGCTTACACGGTAAAATGCCCGGTTTCGCACAAAAGTCATCAGGAATCATCATGGAAGCCGAACGTCAGAACCAGCTCGCAGCCCGCCTCGCCGACTACGCGGAGCGCGAACAGGCTCTACGGAGGTATCTTTGACTACGATGCCAAAACCGAACGCCTGCAGGTCGTAAACGCCGAGCTCGAAGACCCGGCCGTCTGGAATGACCCCAAGCACGCCCAGGACCTGGGCCGTGAAAAGAAATCCCTCGAAGAGGTGGTAGAGACCCTCACCGCGCTCGGCACGGGCCTGGCCGACTCGAACGAACTGTTCGAACTGGCCGCCGCCGACGACGATGACGCCACGCTCGAATCCATCGAACTGGACGCCAACGGCTTCCAGGAAAAGCTGGAAGGCCTCGAATTCCGCCGCATGTTCTCGAACCCGGCCGATCCCCTGAACTGCTTCCTGGACATCCAGGCAGGCGCGGGCGGCACGGAAGCGCAGGACTGGGCCTCGATGCTGCTGCGCCAGTACCTCAAGTACGCCGAGCGCAAGGGCTTCAAGGCCGAAGTGCTGGAAGAATCCGAGGGCGAAGTGGCCGGCATCAAGTCCGCCACCATCAAGCTCGAGGGCGAGTACGCCTTCGGCTACCTGCGCACGGAAACCGGCGTGCACCGCCTGGTGCGCAAGAGCCCGTTCGACTCGTCGGGCGGCCGCCACACCTCGTTCGCCAGCGTGTTCGTCTACCCCGAGGTCGACGATTCCTTCGAAGTCGAAGTGAATCCGGCCGACCTGCGCGTGGACACCTACCGCGCCTCGGGCGCGGGCGGCCAGCACATCAACAAGACCGACTCGGCCGTGCGCCTGACGCACATCCCGACCGGGATCGTGGTGCAGTGCCAGAACGACCGCTCGCAGCACCGCAACCGCGCCGAAGCGATGCAGATGCTCAAGTCCAAGCTGTACGAACTGGAAATGCGCAACCGCATGGCCGAGCAGCAGAAGCTGGAAGACTCCAAGACCGACGTGGGTTGGGGCCACCAGATCCGCTCGTACGTGCTGGACCAGAGCCGCATCAAGGACCTGCGCACCAACGTCGAAATCTCCAACACGCAGAAAGTGCTGGACGGCGACCTGGATCCCTTCATCCAGGCCAGCCTCAAGCAAGGCGTGTAAGTTCCGCGATACTTCCGTCCACCGTACCCCGAGGGTTCACGCATGTCTGACACCATCGCAATTCTCACCGGCGCTTCGCGCGGCATCGGCGCCGCCATGGCGCGCGGCCTGGCCAAACCGGGCACCCGCCTGATCACCCTGGCGCGCCGCGAAGACCCCGAGCTGGCCGCCTACGCCCGCTCGCAGGACGCGCAGCTGGAGCAGCTGTCCGTGGACCTCTCGGACCTGGCCGCGGCGGAAGCGGCCGCGCGCCGCATCTGCGACGCGCTGCCGCGCGACGCCGGCCGCTACCTGCTGATCAACAACGCCGGCACCGTGCACCCCGTGTCCGGCACCGACGCGCTGATCGACGGCCCGGCGATTGCCGCCGCCTTCAACCTGAACGTGACGGCCGTGATGCTGCTGACCGCGCGCTTCCTGGCCGCGGTCGAAGACCTCAAGGCGGACCGCCGCGTGCTCAACATCTCGTCCGGCGCCGGCCGCAATCCCAACGCCGGCTGGGGCGTGTATTGCGCCACCAAGGCCGCGCTCGACATGTACTCGCGCGTGGTCAAGCAGGAACAGGGCGAGGACGGCGCGCGCGTCGTCTCGCTGGCGCCCGGCATCGTCGACACCGACATGCAGGCCGCCATCCGTTCCAGCGATCCCAAGAGCTTCCCGGCGCTGGCCAAGTTCCAGGACTTCCACGCCACCGGCAAGCTGTCCTCGCCCGCCAACGTGGCCTCCCGCATCCTCGCCTACCTGGATCGCGACGATTTCGGCACGACTGAAATCGACGACATCCGCAATTACGACTGATCCCCCGACCATGACCGACCACACGACCGCTCCGGCCCCCGCCCAGGATGAAAACCGCTTGATCGCCGAACGGCGCGCCAAGCTGGCCAAACTGCGCGAGACCGGGGTCGCGTATCCCAACGATTTCGTCCCCGACGCCCGCGCCGCCGCCCTGCACGACAAGTACGACGACCAGGAGCAGGAAGCCCTGGCCGCCGCGCCCGTCACCGTCAAGGTCGCCGGCCGCATGATGCTCAAGCGCGTCATGGGCAAGGCCAGCTTCGCCACGCTGCAGGACAGCACCGGCCGCATCCAGATCTACCTGGACCGCGGCACGCTCGGCGAAGACAGCTACGCCGCGTTCAAGCAATGGGATATCGGCGACATCATCGCGATCGAAGGGTCGGTCTTCAAGACCAACAAGGGCGAGCTGTCGGTGCACGCCGCCACGGCGCGCCTGCTGTCCAAGTCGCTGCGCCCGCTGCCGGACAAGTTCCACGGCGTGGCCGACCAGGAGCTGCGCTACCGCCAGCGCTACGTCGACCTCATCATGACCGACGCCACGCGCCGCACCTTCGAGGCGCGCAGCAAGGCCGTGGGCAGCATCCGCCAGTTCATGCTGAACGCCGGCTTCCTCGAAGTCGAAACGCCCATGCTGCACCCGATCCCGGGCGGCGCGGCGGCCAAGCCCTTCGTCACGCACCACAACGCGCTGGACATGGAAATGTTCCTGCGCATCGCGCCCGAGCTCTACCTCAAGCGCCTCATCGTCGGCGGCTTCGAACGCGTGTTCGAGGTCAACCGCAACTTCCGCAATGAAGGCGTGAGCCCGCGCCACAATCCGGAATTCACGATGATGGAGTTCTACGCGGCCTTCGCGGACTACCGCTGGCTGATGGACTTCACCGAGGAACTGATCCGCCAGGCCGCCATCTCGGCCACCGGCAGCGCCGTGCTGACCTACCAGGAACGCGAGCTGGATCTGTCCAAGCCGTTCGACCGCCTGACCATCTGCGAAGCCATCCTCAAGTACGCCCCGGGCTACACCCAGGCGCAACTGGACGACCCGGCCTTCGTGCGCGCCGAGCTCAAGAAGCTGGGCGCCGACGCCGACGGCCCGGTGCTGTCGCGCGCCGGCCTGGGCGCGCTGCAGCTGGCGCTGTTCGAAGAGACCGCCGAAGCCAAGCTGTGGAACCCCACGTACATCATCGACTACCCGGTCGAAGTGTCGCCGCTGGCGCGCGCCTCCGACAGCCGCGAAGGCATCACCGAGCGCTTCGAGCTGTTCATGACGGGCCGCGAGATCGCCAACGGCTTCTCCGAGCTGAACGACCCCGAAGACCAGGCCGAGCGTTTCCGCTCGCAGGTCGAGGCCAAGGATGCCGGCGACGAGGAAGCGATGTACTACGACGCCGACTACATCCGCGCGCTGGAATACGGCATGCCCCCGACGGGCGGCTGCGGCATCGGCATCGACCGCCTGGTCATGCTGCTGACCGACAGCCCCAGCATCCGCGACGTCATCCTCTTCCCGCACCTGCGCCGTGAAGACTAAGACGCGGGCGG
>NZ_CYTU01000003.1:295222-337040 GCF_001299375.1 Achromobacter sp. 2789STDY5608621
TCCTCCTGACCATCGCAGCCGCCCTGCTGGCGATCGCGGTGGCCTGCGGCGTCGGCGCCTTCCTCAAGCGCAAGGGCTGATCCCGCGCGACGGGCGGCCGCCGTGCGTGGCGCCGCCCTACCCCTTCTTCCTTATCGCGACCGCCAGGCGCCGCATGGCGAGATCGATCTCGTGCGCGCTCAGCGAGGCATAGCCCAGCAGCCAGCCTTGCAGCGCCGGCGTGCCCGCATACAGCCGCGCCAGGCCCGGCAACACCAGGCCGGCCTGCGCGGCGCGGCGGATGGTGTCCGCCTCCGACCACCCCGGCTCCAGCAGGCAGGGCACCTGCAGCCCGCCCTCGGGGCGCAGCGCGCGCGCCACCCCCGCCAGGTGTTTGCCGACCGCCGCCAGCATCGCCTCGCGCCGCGCCGCGTACAGCTTGCGCATGGCCCGCACGTGCGCGTTGTAGTGGCCGTCGGCCATGAAGCGCGCCAGCGTCAGTTGCAGGATCTGCGGCGTATGGCCGTCAACGATGCTGCGCGCGCGGCTGAAGGCGCCGACCAGCTCGTCCGGCAGTGCCATGTAGCCCATCCGCAGGCCCGGATAGAGCGTCTTGCTGAAGGTGCCGAGGTATATCGTGCGGCCATGCCGGTCCAGCCCCTGCACGCAGGCGGTCGGCAGGCCGTCGTAATGGAATTCGCTGTCGTAGTCGTCCTCGATGATCCACTTGCCGCTCTCGGCCGCCCAGCGCGTCAGGTCGAGCCGCCGCTCCAGCGACAGGGTCGCCCCGGTCGGATACTGGTGCGACGGCGTCACGTAGACGCAGCTGGCGCCGCTGCGGTCGGCCCGCAGCAGGTCGGTGCGGATGCCCTGCGCGTCGACATCGATCGGCACCACCCGGGCCTCGGCGAATTCGAATGCCTTGCGGGCGCCGAAGTAGCCCGGATTCTCCAACAGGATCGGCTTGCCCGCGTCCACCAGCAGCTGCGCGCACAGGAACAGCGCCTGGCGCGTGCTGCTCAGCACCACGATCTGCTCGGCGCGGACCTTGGCGCCGCGCTCCAGGTTCAGGTAGGTCGCGATAGCCTTGCGCAAGGGCTCGGCGCCCTGCGGATCGCCATGCAGCAGCACCGTGCCGCGATGATCCTTCATCACCTGCCGCTGCAGCCGTTCCCACACGCCGGTCGGAAAGGTGCGGGTCTCGGGCAGGCCGGTGGCGAAGGCCTGGATCGTCTGCTGGTCGGCCACGCCGCCGCTGTCGAAGATCGCGCGCCCGCGCCGGCTCAGGCCCGCCGTCGGCGCGGCCGGTTGCGGCGCCTCGGGCCGGCGTTCGCGGGCCGGCGGGCGGCGCCGCGCCGATCCGCGCAGTTCGGTGCCGATGGTCTCGGACACGTAGCTGCCCGAGCCCTTGCGCCGCGCGATGAAGCCGTCGCGCTGCAACTGCACGTAGGCGTTTTCGACCGTGTCGCGGGCCACGCCCAGCGACTGCGCCAGCGCGCGCGTGGCGGGCAGTTTCACGCCCGGGTCCAGATCGCCGTCCAGCACCAGCGCGCGCAGGGCGCGCTGGATGCGCAGATGCAGATCGAGCGGCGCCAGGTCGGCGTCGCCCATGCGGATCTTCAGGGTATCCAGCGCGAAGGTCTTGCTCATGCGGTCTGCCCGAAAGCCATGAAAGCGTCGATGAAAGCCGACCATTCTAGTCGCGGCCGGCCGCGTCGGGCTAAAAAAGTGGTCTGGCCTGGAACGATAAAGTGTACTGACGTGACAGTCCAATACGGCGCTACAAAGTGGGCTGCCACTCAACCCTTCCCGCATCCCCTCGCCCCCCATGTCCTCCCCCAGCGCCTCCTCCCTGCTTCCGCGCGATCTAGTCCATCCCATCGTCGCCGGCCTGATCTCGGTCATCGTCAACTACGGCGGCACCTTCATCCTGGTGTTCCAGGCCGCCAAGGTCGCCGGTCTCAGTCCGGCGCTGACCGCCTCCTGGGTCTGGTCGGTGTCGATCGGCGTGGGCATCACCGGCATCGTGCTGAGCTGGCTCAGCCGCGAACCGGTCATCACCGCCTGGTCCACGCCCGCCGCCGCCTTCCTGGTCACGGCCCTGGCGACCACGCCGTATGCCGAGGCCATCGGCGCCTACCTGATCTCGGCCGCCGCCTTCGTCCTGCTCGGACTGTCCGGCTATTTCGACAAGGCCATCCGCCTCATCCCCCCGGGCGTGGCCGCCGGCCTGCTGGCGGGCATCCTGCTGCCGTTCGGCATCGGCGCCTTCGGCGGCATGAGCCTGGACCCGCTGCTGGTGGGCTGGCTGATCCTGGCCTACGTCGCGCTCAAGCGCTATACGGCGCGCTACGCCGTGGTCGGCATCCTGGTGTCCGGCCTGGCGCTGCTGCTGGCGCAGGACCGGGTCGACCTGTCCGGGCTGCGGCTGGAATTCGCCGCGCCCGTCTTCACCGCGCCCGCGTTCTCGCTCAACGGACTGCTGAGCGTGGCGCTGCCGCTGTTCCTGATCACGCTGACGGGCCAGTACATGCCCGGCATGCTGGTGCTGCGCAACGACGGCTTCAAGACCAGCGCCAACCCCATCGTCACCCTCACCGGCCTGGGCTCGCTGCTGATGGCGCCATTCGGCTCGCATGCCTTCAACCTGGCCGCCATCACCGCCGCCATCTGCACCGGCCGCGAAGCCCATGACGACCCGTCCAAGCGCTGGATCGCCGGCGTCGCCGCGGGCGTCTTCTACATCCTGGTCGGCATCTTCGGCGTGACGCTGGCCGCCGTGTTCATGGCGCTGCCGGCCGCCTTCATCACCACCTTGGCGGGCCTGGCCCTGCTGGGCACCATCGGCGGCAGCCTGGCCAGCGCGCTGGCCGACGCCAAATCGCGCGAGGCCTCGCTCATCACCTTCCTGGCGGCCGCCGCCAACATCAAGCTGTTCGGCATCGGCGGCGCCTTCTGGGGCCTGGTGATCGGCCTGCTGGCGCACGCCCTGCTCAACGGCCGCCTGCCCTGGCGCGCGGCCCGTTACACTGCATCGACGCGTTCCGACTCCGCGCACAAGCAACTGGTGAAATGATGACGACTTCCCCCGACAGCGCCGCGGCCACGCCGGCCGACGGCGACACCCAGACCCGGCACGACCAGCATGGCCGCTACCCGCAGGCCCTCAGCGTCGAGGATTTCCAGCACAACCTGGCGACGATCCACGCCCGCATGGCGGCCGCCTGCGATCGCGTCGGGCGCGATCCGGCCAGCGTGCAATTGCTGCCGGTCAGCAAGACCATGGACGAATCCCGCATCCGGCTGGCCCACGCCGCCGGCTGCCGCCTGCTGGGCGAGAACAAGGTGCAGGAAGCCCACCGCAAATGGGAAAACACCGCCGACCTGGCCGATCTGCGCTGGTCGGTCATCGGCCACCTGCAGACCAACAAGGCCAAGCTGGTGGCGCAGTTCGCCAGCGAGTTCCAGGCGCTGGACAGCCTGCGGCTGGCCGAGGCGCTGGACCGGCGCCTGCAGGCCGAGGGCCGCGCGCTGGACGTGTTCGTGCAGGTCAACACCTCCGGCGAGCCCAGCAAGTATGGCCTGGCGCCCGACGACGTGGCGGCCTTCCTCCAGGCGCTGCCGGCCTACTCCGCGCTGCGCGTGCGCGGCTTCATGACGCTGGCGCTGTTCTCCAGCGAGGCCGAACGCGTGCGCCAGTGCTTCGTGCTGCTGCGCGGCCTGCGCGACCGCCTGCGCCAGGAAGCGCCCGCGGGCATCCACCTGGACGAACTGTCGATGGGCATGTCCGGCGACTTCGAGATCGCCATCGAAGAAGGCGCCACCCTGGTGCGCGTCGGCCAGGCGATCTTCGGCGCGCGCGCGTTGCCGGACAGCCATTACTGGCCGGGCAGCGCCTGATCCGCCGGGCGCTTCATGCCACCGGCCAGCGCCCCGCCCCCTCCGGCAACGCCGGCAGGCTGGCCCGCAGCATCTCATCGATGAACGCCGCCGGCCGCAACCGGCCGTCGGGCTTGTACCACTGCACCGTCAGGTTCATCGCACCCAGCACGCAACGCTTGATCACGCGCGCGTCGCCGCGCAGCAGGCCGGCGGCCACCGCCGCCGCCACCGCGTCCTGCCACATTGCCTCGTAGCGGTCGCTCAACCCCTTGACGCTGGCCTGGCTCGGCGCCGACAGGCTGCGCCACTCGTAGACCAGCGCATTCATGGCATCGCCGCCAGCGCCGTGCAGCATGCTCCACATGTGCACGCGAAACAGCGCCGCCAGCCGGTCGGCCGGCGCCTGGTACAACGCCAGGGCCTGGCGGCCCGCATCCAGCACTTCCTGGATGCCGTTGTTCATCACCGCCACCAGGATTTCCTCCTTGCTGCGGAAATGGTGGAACAGACTGCCGGACTGCAGGCCCACGGCGCGCGCCAGCTCGCGCACCGTGGTGCGCTCGTAGCCATGCTTGCGGAACAGGCGGGCCGCCGTCAGGATCACCTCGGCGCGACGCAGCGATTCCGCGCCGTCCTCGTGTCCGATCGGCGCCGCGCCCAGGTCGTCCCTGTCGATCCGGCTCATAGGCGTTCGATGATCGTCGCGGTCGCCATGCCATGGCCGATGCACATGACCTGCAGCCCGAACTGGCCGCCGGTGGCGCGCAGTCCCGCCAGCATCTTGGCCATCAACGCCGCGCCGGTCGCGCCCAAGGGATGACCATGGGCGATGGCCCCGCCCCACGGATTGACCTTCGACGGATCCGCGCCCAGCGTCTTCAGCCAGGCCAGCACCACGCTGGCGAAGGCCTCGTTGATCTCGATCCAGTCGATATCCGCCAGCCGCAGGCCGGCGCGCGCCAGGGCCTGCTCGGTGGCGGGGATGACGCCGGTCAGCTGCAACACCGGGTCCGAGCCGATCGCCACGCGCGCGCGGAACCGCGCCTGCGGCCGCAGCCCGTCGGCCAGCGCCACGGCGCGATCCGCCAGCAGCACCGCGGCGGCGCCGTCGGCCAGCTGGCTGGCCTGCGCCGCCGTCACGTTGCCCTGCCCCGGCGCGCGCATGGCCGGCGCCAGCGCCGCCATCTTGGCCGGGTCGGCGCGCTCGCGGATGCCTTCGTCGCGCGCCGGCGTGCCGGCCGGCCCCGGCAACAGCTCGGCGTGGCGGCCCGCGCTGGCCGCCTGCCAGGCGCGCGCATGGCTTTGCATCGACCACGCGTCCAGTTCTTCGCGGCGCAACTGCCACTGCTCGGCGATACGCTCCGCGCTCTCGATCTGATGGATCAACGGATAACGTTGCAGCAGTCCGGGGTTCAGCGATTCGAAGCCGCGGAACTCGCCCTGCCCCAGCGTCACGTCCAGGAACATGGGCACCCGGCTCATGCTCTCGACGCCGCCCGCCACCACGTAGCGCATATCGCCCGCGGCAATCGCCTGCGCCCCGACATGCACGGCTTGCTGGCTCGACCCGCACATGCGGTTCAAGGCCACGCCCGGCACCGTTTGCGGCAGGCCCGCCAGCAGCGCGGCCAGGCGGCCGATGTTGGCGCCCTGCTCGCCCGCCTGGCTGACGCAGCCGGCCACCACGTCGTCCACCTGTCCGGCCGGCAGGCCGGCGCGGGCCAGCACGCCCTGGATGGCCATGGCCAGCAAGTCATCGGGCCGGGTATCGGCCCACCAGCCGCCGCGCCGCCCGAACGGGGTGCGCACCGCTTCCACGATCACCGCGTCATTCATGCCGGCGTCTCCTCGGCGTACAGCCGTTCGATCTCGTCCGCGTAGCTGCGGTAGATGCTGGCGCGCCGCACCTTCATGGTCGCGGTCACCTCGCCATCGTCATGATCCAGTTCCTTGGTCAGCAGATGGAAGCGCTTGATCTGCGCCACGGGCGCCAGCCCCGCGTTGGCGCGCGCCACCTCGCCGGCCACCAGTTCCCGCACCTGCGCGCACTCGGCCAGCGAACGGAAATGGGTGAAGGCGATGCGCTGCGATTCGGCCCACTTGCCCACCGTCTCGAACTCCAGCTGGATCAGCGCGGCCACATAGCGCCGGCCGTCGGCGACGACCACGCACTCCTTCACGTAGGGACTGCTCTTGACCGCGTTCTCGATCTCGGACGGCGTCAGATTCTTGCCGCCGGCCGTGATCATGATGTCCTTCAGGCGATCTACGATGCGCAGCTGGCCGTCCCGCACCGCGGCCACGTCGCCCGTGTGCAGCCAGCCGTCGCGCACCGTGTCGGCGGTGGCGGCGTCGTTCTTGTAGTAGCCCGCGAACACCATCTCGCCGCGCATCTGCAATTCACCCGCCTCGCCCAGGCGCCATTCGACGCCCAGGATCGGCTCGCCCACCGTGCCCGCCTTCACGCGGTCCGGGTGCTGGCCGAAGATCATGCCGGTCGACTCGGTCAGGCCATACACCTCCACCAGCGGCACGCCGAGATTGCGGAAGTAGCGCACCACCTCGGGCGCGATCGGCGCCGCCCCCGTCATCGCCACCCGCACGCGCCGCAGGCCGATGAAGTTCTGCAGGGCCCGCAACACCAGCCAGTACCAAAGGGCGTAGGTCAGCCGTTCGCCCGCATTGCGCTGCCCGGCCGACTTTTCCGCGAACGGCGCGCACGCCGCCATGGCCCGCTGGTACAGCCAGCGCTGCAGGCGGCCGGCCTCCTGCATCTTGATCGAGATCGACGCGTGCAGCTTCTCCCAGATGCGGGGCACGCCCAGAAACACGGTCGGCGCCACTTCGCGCAGGTCTTCCTGCACGGTGCGGATCGACTCGCCGAAATTGACCTGCGCGCCCAGGTAGATGGGCACGAAGGTCGACAGCATCTGCTCGGCCACGTGGCACAGCGGCAGATACGACAGGTGCACGCTGGCCGCGTCCATCCCCAGGCGGTCGGCGATCCCCGGCGCCACGCCGCGCATGTTGCGATAGCTCAGCATCGCGCCCTTGGGCTTGCCGGTCGACCCCGAGGTATAGATCATCAATCCCAGGTCATCCAGCCGCTGTCCGTCCAGCACGCTGTTCAACGCCGGCAGCGCCTCGGCCTCCATCCGCTGGCCGTCGGCCTCCAGTTCGGCGAAGGCGATGATGCGATCGCGCTCGGCCGGCGCATAGGAGCGCAGGCCCTTGGTCTCCATCACCACGATGCGGCGCAACAGCGGCAGGCGGTGCGCCACCTGCAGCACCTTGTCGGTCTGCTCCTGGTCCTCGCACACCACCAGCTCGACGTCGGCGTGCTCCAGCACATAGCCCATTTCCTCGGCCGGGCTGGTCGCGTAGACGCCCACCGCCACGCCGCCGACGGCGCCCGCGCCCAGCTGCGTCAACAGCCACTCCAGCCGGTTCTCCGCCACGATCGCCACGCGTCCGCCGCGCGACAGGCCGGCCGCCTGCAGGCCCAGCCCCACGCGGCAGGCGCGGCGCCAGTACTGCGCCCACGACACCGGCCGCCAGATGCCGAAGTCCTTCTGCCGCACGGCGATGCCGTCGGGCTGGCGGCGCGCCTGCTCGCGCAGCATCTGCGGCAGCGTCAGCGCCGGCCAGGCATCCGGATTCACGCGGGAACCTCCGCCAGGGGCGCTCATGACAGCCAGCGCTTGCGGCGCTTGTAGTGCTTTATGTCGCGAAAGCCGCGCGCCTCGCCCGACCCGCCCACGCCCAGATAGAACTCGCGCACGTCGGGGTCGGCCGCCAGCTTCTCGGCCGTGCCGTCGATCACCACCTTGCCGGTCTCCATGATGTAGCCGTAATGCGCCACCGCCAACGCCACCGACGCGTTCTGCTCGACCAGCAGCATCGACACCCCCTGTTCGCGATTGATGCGGGCGATGATGGAAAAAATGGTTTCCACCAGCATTGGCGACAACCCCAGCGACGGCTCGTCCAACAGCATCAGCTTGGGCTGCGCGATCAGCGCCCGCCCGATCGCCAGCATCTGCTGCTCGCCGCCCGACAGATAGCCCGCCAGGCCGCGGCGACGCTCGTACAGGCGTGGAAAATACCCGTACACCAGATCGAAATCGGCCTTGGCGCCGCGCCTGCCGCTCAGCGCGTAGGTCGCGGCCACCAGGTTCTCCTCGACCGACAGATCCTCGAACACACGGCGCCCTTCCATCACATGCGCCAGCCCGGCGCGCACCAGGTTCTGCGGCCGCGCGCCGGCGGTGTCGCCGCCGTCGAACAGGATGCGCCCGCGCGCCAGCTCGCCGTCCTCCAGGTCGAGCAGGCGCGACACCGCCTTCAGCGTGGTCGACTTGCCGGCGCCGTTGCTGCCCAGCAGCGCCACGATGGCGCCCGCCGGCACCGACAGCGACAGGCCGCGCAGCACCTGCACCGCCTTGTTGTAGACCACCTCGATGTTGTTGATGTCCAGCACCGTGGATGGCGACGCGGCGTGTCCGGGAGTCACGGGCGCCTCACTGCAGCACGATCCAGTCGGAAGCCGGCACCATCTGCTTCTGCTTGGTATCGGCGCGATAGATTCGGCCCACCGGAATCGAATTGCCCTTGATGGTGATCGGCACGCCGATCAGCCCGCCGGTGTCGAAGTCCTTGATACCCTCCAGCGCCGCCTTCATGTTGGCGCTGGTCAGCTCCTTGCCCGCTTCCAGCGTGCGCTTGGCCACCTCGGTGAACAGCATCGCCGCCAGGAAGCCCTGCATGTAGCCGGTGCTCTGGTATTGCGGCCGCATCTCGCGGATCTTCTTGAGCATCGGGGCATCGGCCGTCTCGTCGTAGTAATAGCGGTACGGCATCACGCCCATGAAGCCCTCGGCGTCCTCGCCCATCTGCATCACGGTGGAGTTGTCCATGGTCCAGAACGTGCCCATGTAGCGCGTCTTCAGGCCCATGCGCTTGCCCTGCCCGACGAACTCGGGAATCGGCGCCAGCACGTAGCCGTGGAAGATGGTGAAGTCCGGATCGGCGCGGCGCAGCTTGATGACCTCGGTCGACACATCGACGCTGCCCGGCGGCGTCATGATCTCGGTGGCCACCGTCAGCCCCAGCTTCTGCGCCACCGCGCGCGAACTGGCGATCGGGTCGCGGCCGAACTCGGTGTCCGAATACACGAACGCCACCTTGGCGCCCGGCTTCTCCTTGGCGATGTAGCGCAGCAGGATGCCGAACATCTCCGTGTAGTCCGGCCCCAGCATGAACTGCGCCGGATACTTGGCCGGATCGTTCAGCTCGGTCGCGAACGAGGCCCCCGTCATCAGGATGTTGCCCGAGCGATTCAGTTCGGCATTGATGGTCTTGGAGAACCCGGTCGAATCGCCATAGTAGAAATTGACCTTGTTCTGGCTGGTGATCTTCTTGAAGGCCGCCACCGACGCGTCCACCTTGTAGGCGGTGTCCTCCGGCACGTAACGCAGCTTGCGGCCCTTGATGCCGCCCTGGTCGTTGACGATCTTGACGTAGTCGGTGATGCCGGCATGGATGCCCTGCCCGGCGAACGCGAACACCCCGCTCAGCGGGATCGACCCGCCCAGCACCAGGTCCTCCTCGGCCTGGGCCGCCGGCGCGGCGGCCAGCACCAATGCCACGCCCAAGGGCGCCAGCAACTTCGATAAACCGCTGCCTATCCGGATGCGCTTCATGGTTTCGTCTCCTGGTTCTCTTGGGAATACGCGGCCGCCGTCTAGGTGCGGAATGGCCACAGATGGAAGTAGCGGCGCACGCGGCGCCAGATTTCCGCGAGCCCGTGCGGCTCGAAGATCAGAAAGCCCACGATCAGCAGGCCGAACACGATGGTGCGCACCGGCGAGATCAGCCGCAGGGCATCGCCCCCCACCGGCAGCCAGCCCACCACCAGCTTGAGCAGTTCGGGCACCATGGTCATGAACACGGCGCCCAGGATGGAACCCAGGATCGACCCCATGCCGCCCACGATGATGGCCGCCAGGAAGAAGATCGACATGATCAGCGGAAAGCTCTCCGGCGTGACCACGCGGAAGAAATACGCCCACAGGCCGCCCGCCACGCCCGCATAGAACGACGACAGCCCGAACGACAGCAGCTTGTAGCGCAGCAGGTGGATGCCCAGCACCTCGGCGGAAATGTCGCGGTCGCGGATCGCGATGAACGCGCGGCCGATGCGCGTGCGGAACAGGTTGGCCGCGCCCAGCACCATCAGCGCCGTCAACGGCACGATCAGCCAATAGATCTTGAACGACGTGTCCAGATCGATCCCCAGCAGCCGCGCCGGCGGCACCTGCAGCCCGCCCGTGCCACCGGTGAAGGCCCAATTCGCGAACACGAAGTGCGCGATGAAAGACGCCGCGATGGTCGAGATCGCCAGGTACAGCCCCTTGACCCGCAGCGACGGAATCCCCACCAGCAACCCGCCCAGCATCGCCACCACGCCGGCCCCCAACAGATTCAGCAGCACCGGCGTGCCCAGCCGCAGCTCCATCACCGCCACCGTGTACGCGCCCAGTCCCATGAACGCGGCCTGTCCCAGGCTCACCAGCCCGGTGTAGCCGGTCAGGATGTTCAACCCCGTGGCGCTGGCCACGTTGATCGCCACCAGGCACGCCAGGTACAGCCAGTAGGCGTCGGCCACGAACGGGAACAGCGCCAGCGACGCCGCCAGCAACGCCAGCCACAGCCGCTGGGTTGTTGTGTCGAACAGCGCCTCGTCGGCCCGGTAGGTCTCTTTCGCGGTCGCGATGCGCATGGCTACAGCCTCTCGATTTCGCGCGTGCCGAACAGCCCGTAGGGCCGCATCATCAGCACCGCCACCAGCACCACGAAGGTCGCCAGCAGTTTGTATTCGCCGCCCAGGTAGGCCCCGGCCCAGGCCTCCAGCAGCCCGATGAAGATGCCCCCCACCAGCGCCCCGGCCACGCTGTCCAGCCCGCCCACGATCACCACCACCAGCACCGACAGGCCGAACACGCCCATCGACGACGAGATGCCGCCGATCGCCCCCACGATCACCCCCGACACCGCCGCGATCGCGCCCGCCGCCGCCCACGACAGCGAGAACACCCGCGGCACGTTGATGCCCATCGCATACGCCGCCCCCTGGTCCGACGCCGTGGCGCGCAACGCCACCCCGCCGCGCCAGTAGCGGAACACCGCCAGCACCAGCAGCACCAGCGCCAGCGCCACCCAGAAGCCGTAGAACACCTTGGGCGCGACAAACGCCTCGCCCACCATCACCGGCGCGCGCGGCATGAACTCCGGCAGGCGGCGCTGGTCCGCGGTCCAGATCAGTTCCACCACGCCCACCAGGATCGACGCCAACCCCACGGTAATCATGAACACCGAGATCGGCGACTCGCCCAGCATCGGCCGGATCGTCACCCGCTCCACCACCGCGCCCAGCACGGCAGACAGCGCCACCGCCCCGGCGATCGCCGCCCACACCGGCCAGGCCATGCCAGCGGCGAAGGCATAGAACACATAGGCGCCCATCATCAGGAATTCGCCGATGGCGATGTTCACCACCCGCGTCGCCTTGTAGACGATCACGAACGCCAGCGCCGCCAGCGCGTACAGGCCGCCGCTACCCAGCCCCGCCAGCGTCACCTCCAGGAAGAACAGACCGTCCATCAGGCCGCCTCGCGCAGCCGCCGGCGCAGGTCGCCGACGTCGCCCGCGCCCAGATAGGCCTTGATGACCTCGGGATCGGCCTGCACCGCCGCCGGCGTGCCATCGGCGATCACCTGGCCGAAGTTCAGCACCACCACGTGGTCCGACAGGTCCATCACCATGCCCATGTCGTGCTCCACCATCAGCACCGTCACGCCCCACTCGGCGCGCGCGTCGAGGATGAAGCGCGCCATGTCGTCGGTCTCCTCGCGGTTCATGCCCGCCACCGGCTCGTCCAGCATCAGCACCTTGGGCTGCATCGCCAGCGCCCGCGCCAGCTCCACCCGCTTGCGCAGCCCGTACGACAGCGCCGCCACCGGCGCATGGCGGATGTGGTCGATCTCCAGAAAGTCGATGATGCGTTCTTCGATATCGGCGCGCAGCGCCATCTCCTCGCGCCGCGCCCGGCCGAGGTAGAACAGCGCATCGAGCACATTGGTGCGCAGGTGGGCGTGGCGCCCCAGCTTGATGTTGTCCAGCACCGTCATGCCGCGGAACAGCGCGATGTTCTGGAAGCTGCGCGCCAGCCCCTGGCGGGCGCGCTCCGGCGCGGCCACGCGCGTGATGTCGCGGCCCAGGAAGCGGATGGTGCCCGCGGCCGGCCGGTAGAAACCCGAGATGGTGTTGAACAGCGAGGTCTTGCCCGCGCCATTGGGGCCGATGACCGTGGTGATGGATCCCGGCGCGACGCGAAAGCCCACGCCCGTGAGCGCCTTGACCCCGCCGAACGCCAACGTGACCCCATCCACCTCCAGCAAGGGAGGGCTATCGGATTGATCCACCTTTGTCTCCTCGCTGTTGATCGCGAAGCTGTTTTTCTATTGGCGGTGAATCAGCGTAGCCCCGAGGCAGGCGATGCGGCGAACCTGTCTTTACCTACGCTGTACAGCGCCGGAAAATCGTTCTATGCGTTACGCTTGCATGGCGGACGGCAACCGAGCAAGCGCTTGGTTCCGACCATAGCATCGTGGTTTTTGGATCGAAAGTTGGTATTTACCCGATAACGGAGACAAGCCATGAACCCACCCCTGCCCGTCTTTCCCACCCTCTTGCTGGAAGCCGGCGACGACATCGCCACGCTGACGCTGAACCAGCCCGCCACGCTCAACGCCATCGACGTCGCCATGGCGCTGGACCTGCAACGCGCCGCCCAATGGCTCGAAACGCGCGCCGACATCCGGGTCGTGCTGCTGCGCGGCGCCGGCAAGGCCTTCTGCGCCGGCGGCGACATCACGCTGTTCGAAGGCGACGTCAACGCGGTGCGCGGCAAGCTGCTCGACCTGTTCACGCCGCTCAACGATTTCGTCGCGCACGTCGCGCGCATGGACTCGCTCTGGCTGGCGCAGGTCCACGGCGTCGCCGCGGGCGCCGGCCTGTCGCTGGTGCTGGCCTGCGATCTGGCCATCGCCGAGGCCGACACGCGCTTCATGACGGCCTACCTGAAGCTCGGCGCCACGCCCGATGCCGGCATGACGCATGGCCTGAACCGCCTGCTCGGCCCGCGCCGCGCGCTCGACCTGCTGCTGCGCCACGACGCCTTCAGCGCCGCCGATGCATTGGACTGGGGCCTGCTCAACCGCGTCGCCGACACGGGCCTGCTCGCGCAACAGGCGCAGGCCTATGCCAGTCAGCTCGCCAGCCACGCGCCGCACGGCATCGCCGGCGCCAAACACCTGCTGCGCAACGCCGCGCACGCCCCGCTCGAAACGCAGCTGGCCGAAGAAACCGCCTGCTTCCTGGAGACCGCGCGGCGCGAGGATTTCGCCGAAGGCGTGCGCGCCTTCCGTGAAAAACGCGCGCCGCGCTTCCAGGGCCGCTGACGCCCCGCGTCAGAACTTGTAGGTGACGCTGGCGATCGCGCTGCGGCGCGCGCCGTACCAGCAATCGCCGCGCGACAGGCACGTCGCCAGATAGGTCTTGTCGGTCAGGTTGTTGACGTTCAAGGCATAGCGCCAGTGGTTGGTCTCGTACGCCATCATGGCGTCCACCAGCCACACCGGCGCCAGCTTCGGCCCATCGCCATCGCGGAACGACGCCATCCAGCGGGTGCCCGCGCCCACCGTGAAGCGCCCATCCAGGTTGTCGAGCGCGAAACGGTAGCGCCCCCACGCCGCGGCCTGATGGCGCGGAATGCCTTCCAGCTGCGGGTCCAGGTCGATGTAGTTGTAGTGCGCGATCACGTCGAACGACGACGTCACCTGGCCGCGCCATTCCAGCTCCAGGCCGCGCGTGCGCGTCTTGCCGGTCTGGATGTTGTTCAACGCCGCCGTCGGATCCGGCACCAGGCGGTTCTTCTCGCGCAGGTCGTACACCGACGCGGTGGCCAGGTGGGCGCCATCCGCCGACTGGTACTTGACGCCCGCCTCCCACTGCTTGCCGCGCAGCGGCTTGTACAGCTCCGGCACGTCGCCATCGGGCGTGCTGCGCGTGGTGCTCGCCACCGGCGTGAACGACTCGCTGTAGCTGACATACGGCGACCAGCCGTTGCTGGCCGCATACATCAGCCCGAACCGCTTGGTGGTGGCCTGCGCCTTGTCCGTATCCCCGCCCTCGAGCTGGCTGCGCGCGCGGTCGTACCGCAGACCCGCCGTCACGATCCAGTGCTGGCCGATCTTCATCTGGTCCTGCAGGTAGAGGCCCGTCTGGCGCTGCGTGAAGCGCGGCTCGCCGGTCAGCTCGGGGATATAGCCATTGCCGTACACCGGATCATAGGCGTCGATCGTATCCTTGCCGCTGCCGCTCTGGCGGTCGCGCCGGTAGCGCGACCAGTCCAGCCCCAACAGCAGCTTGTGCGTCACCGCGCCGGTGCTCACCTCGCCCGTCAGGTGCTGGTCCAGCGTGTCCATGCGCACCTTGGTGATGGTGTCATCGGCATAGCGGCCGATGATGCGCTGCTTGATCGGATCATCCGCCCAGCCGCCGGGCACCGAGAACGCGTCCGCGTAGTGCGTGAAGTACGTCACCTTGTTGTTGGCGTGGCGGAAACCCTGGCTGAACGACCACTTGTCGTTGAACTGGTGCTCGAACAGCCAGCCGAAACTGCGGCGCTCGGAATCGTAGCGGTCATGGTCCGGTTCGCCGATGAAGCGATAAGTCGGAATCATGCCGTTCGGATTCGGCGTGCGCATGCCCGACCACGGCATGAACTGCGCGGTCGAACCCGACTTGTCCTTCTGGTACAGGGCCTGCAGCGTCAGCGACGTCGCCGCGCTCGGCCGCCAGGTCAGCGACGGCGCCACCAGCGTGCGGTCGTCCGGCACATGATGCACCTGGGTGTCGGCATCGCGCTGCAACGCCACCAGGCGGTACAGCCATTGGCCATCCTCGGTGACCGGCCCCGTCAGGTCGATCTGCGCCTGCTTGCGCCCATGGTTGCCCACCTGCACGCCGACCTCGCGCTGCGCCTCGGCCAACGGGCGCTTGCTGACCATGTTGATCAGGCCGCCCGTGCTGCCCTGGCCATACGTCATGGCCGCCGGCCCGCGCAGCACCTCGATGCGTTCCAGCATGTACGGATCGGGGCGGGTCGTGCTGGTGTAGTAATCGAACGCCTGGCGCATGCCGTCCAGGTAGACGTCGACATCGGTCCCGCGCACCCGCACGCTGTCGCTGCGCGAATCCAGGCCGTAGGCGTCGGAGCGCACGCCGGCCGCATAGCCCAGCGCCTCCTGCAGGCTGGTGGCGCCCTGGTCCACGATCTGGTCGCGCGGCACCACGGTGATCGACTGCGCCGTCTCGTTCAGCGGCGTGTCCGTCTTGGTGGCGGTGGCCGAACGCGTGGCGGCGTAGCCCAGCACCGGGCTGGTCGCCGTCTCCGCGCTGCCTTCCACCTTGACCGACGGCAACGTGGTCGGTTCGACGGGCGCGGACTGCGCGACCAGCGCGGCCGGCAGCAGGCTCAACGCCGCCGCCAGGCTGGCGCGGCGGGACATGGCAGGATCAAACATCGACGTGGCTCCCCTTGATGAATTTTGAAGAGCCAAATGTTAATGTTTCTCGTTATTGAAATCGTTCCTTTTCCCTACAAAAGGAAAGACTTCCCCTGTTTACAACAGGCCGCCCACGGGCAAAACGCCCCAAACGTCCCTCCCCCATCAGGGAAAACGACAAGAAAAAAGGCGCCCCACAGGGCGCCTCGACAACACACAACCGGGTCAACCGCGCCCGGCGCGCAACTCCACCGCCTTGGCCCAGCGCCGCGCCACCGATGGCGAGGTCGCGCAGGTGGCCGACTCCGTCACCACGCGCACCGCGCGTTCGAGCAGCTGGATATCGGCCTCATGCTGGCGCGCCACATGGGGATCTTCGAAGAAGATGACGCGCTGGCACTGGTGCTCCAGCACCAGTTCCGCGATCTGCGCATCGCCGCCCAGCGGACCGCTCAGGTAGCGGTGCACCCACGGTGTGTCCTTGGGCCAGCCGCGCGACCAGGCCAGTTCGTTCAGGCGGCCGCCGGTGGTGCCGGTGGCCACGCGCCGCGCGAATTGCGACAGCACGTCGAAGTGCTCGGCGGCGAACGCCACCATCTCGTCCTTGAGCGCATCGTGCGCGATCAGCGCCAGCGTCTGGCCGGTGTAATTGAACAGCCGCGACACCGCCATGTCCGGCGCCAGGCCCGCATGCACGCGCTCGACCTCCATCCACTCGATGGCGCCGGCCAGCGTCGAGATGAACGGCCGGCCATGCGTAATGCACTGGCGCTTGAGCGCCAGCGCCTCGGGAAAGATCGACGACGGGTCCACCGGATCGATCAGGTAGATCGCGCCATCGAACGGCTCCTGCCCATCGCGGCCCTCGGTCACGCGCGCCACCAGCTTCATCAGCCCGCCTTCGCGGCCATACGGATAGCGGATCAGGCCGGAATAGCCTTGCAGCATGCCCTCGCGCACGATGGCATCGTGGGTGCGGCCCACGGTATGCAACTGCACGCCCAGTTCGCGGATGGTGGACGAACAGGCCCGCAGCCAGGTGAACAAGGCGGCATCGGGCGATTCATGGTGCAGCCGGTTGGCGGCCAGGCCAAAGCGCAGGGGAGCAGCGGGCATCGGTAGACTCAGGGCAAGGACAACGAAGAGAGCCTTGATGATACCCCGCGTGCGCGGCCCCAATGCAAAAAACGCTCCCCGAGGGGAGCGTTTCGCGCCAGGATCAGTCGGCCTCGTCGATCCAGGCCATCTGGATGGCCTCCAGGATCTTCTCGCCGCTGCGTTCCGGGTCGTCATTGAAGCCCGGCAAGGCCAGCACCCATTCGCGCAGCTGCGTGAAACGCAGCGTCTTGGGGTCGACATCCGGATGCGTATCCGCCAGCGCCTCGGCGATCTGGTAAGTATCGGTCCACTTCATCAATGGCCCTCTTTCGCGTGGTTGATGGTGTACTTGGGAATCTCCACCGTCAGGTCGGCGTCCGTCACCAATGCCTGGCACGACAGGCGCGAGGTCGGCGTCAGGCCCCAGGCCTTGTCCAGCAGATCCTCTTCGTCGTCGGTCGCGTCTTCCAGCGATGCATAACCCTGCTTGACCACCACGTGACAGGTCGTACACGCGCACGACAGCTCGCAGGCGTGTTCGATGTCGATGTGGTTGTCCAGCAGGACGCGGCAGATCGACACGCCCTTGGGCGCGTCCTCGATCACGGCGCCCTCGGGGCAGTAGTCGGGATGAGGCAGTACAGTCAGTTTCGGCATAGCTTCTTATCAGGCGATTTCGTCAAGTTTGCGGCCGGCCAGCGCGGCGCGGATGCTGCGGTCCATGCGGCGCGCGGCGAATTCATCGGTCGCGGCCGACAGGGCCTCGACCGTGGCCTTCACCGCGTCCACGTCCTGCGCCTCCTGGGCGCGGGCGGCCGCCTGCAGGCATTCATCGACCCGTTGGCGTTCCTCTGCGTTCAGCAGGTCGCCGTCCACCGCCAGCGCGGCCTGCACCGATTCGACCAGCTGGCGCGCTTCCACCTGCTGCTCGCGCAGCATGCGGGCGCGGGCATCGTTGTCGGCCTGCGCCACGCTATCGGCCAGCATGCGCGCGACTTCGTCGTCGCTCAGGCCATACGAAGGCTTGACCGACACCGCCGCTTCCACGCCCGTGCTCTGTTCACGCGCGGTCACGCTCAACAGGCCATCCGCGTCCACCTGGAACGTCACGCGGATGCGCGCGGCGCCCGCCACCATCGGCGGAATCCCGCGCAGCTCGAAGCGCGCCAGCGAACGGCAATCCGTCACCAGGTCGCGCTCGCCCTGCAGCACGTGGATGCTCATGGCCGTCTGGCCATCCTTGAACGTCGTGAATTCCTGCGCGCGCGCCACCGGAATGGTGCTATTGCGCGGAATCACGCGCTCGACCAGCCCGCCCATGGTTTCCAGGCCCAGCGACAGCGGCGTCACGTCCAGCAACAGCCAGTCCTCGCCCGGCGCGCGGTTGCCGGCCAGCAGATTGGCCTGCAGCGCGGCGCCCAGCGCCACCACCTGGTCCGGATCCAGATCGGTCAGCGGCTCGGCGCCGAACATCTCGCCGACCGCGGCGCGCACCACCGGCATGCGCGTGGCGCCGCCCACCATCACCACGCCACGCACGTCGGCGGGTTTCAGCGCGGCGTCGCGCAGCGCCCGGCGCGCGCTCTCCAGCGTGCGCTGCACCAGCGGCTGCGCCAGCGCCTCGAACTGGGCGCGGGTCAGCGTGTGATCGATGACCTGGCCGTTGGCCAGCGTCAGTTTCAGCGTGGCGTCCTGCGCGTCCGACAGCGCCTCGCGCGCCGCGCGCGCCGCCATCAGCAGGCCGCGCCGGTCGGCGTGTGTCAGGTCGGTGGCGCCCGCGGCCGCCACCACGTGATCGACAATGAGCGAATCGAAATCATCGCCGCCCAGCGCGGTATCGCCGCCGGTCGAGATCACTTCGAACACGCCCTGCGTCAACCGCAGGATGGAAATATCGAAAGTGCCGCCGCCCAGGTCATAGACGGCATACACGCCTTCGGCGGCATTATCCAGGCCGTAGGCGATCGCCGCGGCGGTCGGCTCGTTCAAGAGGCGCAGCACGTTCAGGCCGGCCAGGCGCGCGGCGTCACGGGTGGCTTGGCGCTGGGCGTCGTCGAAATAGGCAGGCACCGTGATGACGGCGCCCACCAGGTCGTCGCCCAGCACGTCCTCGGCGCGCTGGCGCAGCACCGCCAGGATCTGCGCCGACACTTCCACCGGGCTCAGGTCGCCCTGCGCCGTGCGGATGCGCACCATGCCGGGCGCATCCACGAATTCGTACGGCGCGCGCGTGGCGCGCGCCTCTTCCAGCGAACGGCCCATGAAACGCTTGACCGACACCACCGTGTTCAGCGGATCCTCGGCCTGCTGCGCCAGGGGCTCGCGGCCCGTCGTGACCTTGCCGCCGGGAAAATAGCGCACCGCCGAGGGCAGCAGCACATGGCCCTGCGCATCGGGCAGGACTTCGGCAACGCTGCTGCGCACCGCGGCAACCAGGGAATTGGTGGTGCCCAGGTCGATCCCCACCGCCAGCTTGCGCTGGTGCGGCGCGGGCGATTCGCCGGGCTCGGATATCTGCAATAAGGCCATGATTGTTCTTTTCTACTCAGTAGGCGGCGAAGTCCGGGTCGCCTCGCGGCCGGGCCTTGCCCGGTCCCGTTGGCTAGGAATCGGGATGGGCGTGGGCCAGCTCTTGCGCCAGCTTCTCCACGAACATCCATTCCCGCACCTTGAGACCCGCGGCGGCGAAGTCGCGCTGTTCGTCCAGCAGGCGCGTCAACACCGTGCGCATCTGCTGCCGGGCTTCCTCCAGCTCGGTCCGCAACGCGGCCAGGACGCCGGCGTCGTCGCGCGCATCGTCCATCATTTCGCGCCAGGTCATCTGCTGCATCAGGAAAGCCGTGTCCATCGACGTATTGCTCTCGGTCTGCAGATCCACGCCAGCCTGCTCGCACAGATAGCGCGCCCGCAACAGCGGATCGCGCAACTGGCGGTAGGCCTCATTGGCGCGCGCCGCCCACTGCATGGCCACGCGGCGTTCCGCGGGACTGGCGGTGGCAAAGCGGTCGGGATGCACCTGCGCGGCGACGGTGCGCCACGCCGATTCCAGCGCCTGGGCGTCCAGGTCGAAGCGTGACGGCAAGCCGAACAGGCTGAAGTGATCGTCTCCAGCCAAGACTTACACCGTGAACGACTCGCCGCAGCCGCAGGTCGCCTTCTCGTTGGGGTTGCGGAACTTGAAGCCTTCGTTCAGGCCTTCGCGGGCGTAGTCGAGCTCGGTGCCGTCCAGGTAGGCCAGGCTCTTGGGATCGACGAACACCTTCACGCCGAAGCTCTCGAACACCTCGTCCTCGGGCGCCGCGTCGTCCACGTACTCCAGCTTGTAGGCCATGCCGGAACAACCCGTCGTCCTAACGCCGAGGCGCAAGCCGATCCCCTTGCCGCGCTTTTGCAAGTAGCGGCCGATGTGGGTGGCGGCCTGTTGGGTCAGGGTAACGGACATGTTCAGCTCGCAACAGCTTCGGCCGGAACCGAATGCTTTTCCTTGTAGTTCTGCACGGCGGCCTTGATCGCGTCTTCGGCCAGGATCGAGCAGTGCACCTTCACGGGCGGCAGGGCCAGTTCTTCAGCGATCTGCGTGTTGCGGATGTTCATCGCTTCGTCCAGCGTCTTGCCCTTGACCCATTCGGTCACGAGCGAGCTGGAGGCAATGGCCGAGCCACAGCCATAGGTCTTGAAGCGCGCGTCTTCGATGACGCCGGCTTCGTTCACCTTGATCTGCAGCTTCATGACGTCGCCACAGGCCGGCGCGCCGACCATGCCGGTGCCCACCGAGTCGTCCGACTTGTCGAACGAACCGACGTTGCGCGGGTTTTCGTAGTGATCCAGGACTTTGGTGCTGTAAGACATGTTAGTTCTCCACGTATTCTTTGGCGCGGGCGCTTAGTGCGCGGCCCACTGCACGGTATTCAGATCGATGCCTTCCTTGGCCATTTCCCACAGCGGCGACATATCGCGCAGCTTGCCGACACGGCTCTTGAGCAGTTCGATGGTGTAGTCGACTTCCTGCTCGGTGGTGAAGCGGCCCAGCGTGAAGCGGATCGAGCTGTGCGCCAGCTCGTCGTTGCGGCCCAGAGCGCGCAGCACGTAGGAAGGTTCCAGGCTGGCCGAGGTGCAGGCCGAACCGCTGGACACGGCCAGTTCCTTGATCGCCATGATCAGGGACTCGCCTTCGACATAGTTGAAGCTGACGTTCAGGTTGTGCGGCACGCGGTGGTCCATGTCGCCGTTGAGGTAGACCTCTTCGATCTGCGACAGGCCAGCCCAGAGGCGATCACGCAGCATGCGGATGCGCTCGTTTTCGGTGCCCATTTCTTCACGGGCCAGGCGGAAGGCCTCGCCCATGCCGACGATCTGGTGCGTGGCCAGCGTGCCCGAGCGGAAACCGCGCTCGTGGCCGCCGCCGTGCATCTGCGCTTCGATGCGCACACGCGGCTTGCGGCGCACGTACAGCGCGCCGATGCCCTTGGGGCCGTAGGTCTTGTGGGCCGAGAACGCCATCAGGTCGACCTTCAGCTTCTGCAGGTCGATCTCGACCTTGCCGGTGGCTTGCGCGGCGTCGACGTGGAAGATGATGCCCTTCTCGCGGCAGATCTCGCCCAGGGCTTCGATGTCCTGGATGACGCCGATTTCGTTGTTCACCATCATCACCGACACCAGCACGGTGTCGGGCCGCAGCGCCGCCTTGAAGACGTCCAGATCGATCAGGCCGTTGTCCTTGACGTCCAGGTAGGTCACTTCAAAGCCCTGGCGCTCGAGTTCACGACAGGTGTCGAGCACGGCCTTGTGCTCGGTCTTGATGGTGATGATGTGCTTGCCGCGCTCGGCGTAGAAGTTGGCGGCGCCCTTGATGGCCAGGTTGTCCGACTCGGTGGCGCCGGAGGTCCAGACGATTTCGCGCGGATCGGCGTTCACCAGCTTGGCGACTTCCTCGCGGGCACGTTCGACGGCGTCTTCGGCTTCCCAGCCGAACGAGTGGCTGCGCGAAGCGGGGTTGCCAAAGCTTTCGTACAGCCAGGGCACCATCTTTTCGACGACGCGCGGGTCGACCGGGGTCGTGGCCGAGTAGTCCAGGTAAATCGGGCGGGTGGTCATATCTACAACTCCTACTGCTTATACGGTGGCATTGGCCGCGACGGTGGTGGTCGGGGCATTGGCGGCGTTATTGGTGCCTCCCACCCGATTCACGCGCACCGCGCAGGCCTGCGCTTGATTGTTGGCTTCCTGCAATTGGCGCACGCGCTGCTGATCGACCAGATCTTGCAGCGACACCGAATCCAGGTAATCGACCATCTTGCGATTCAACGTGGCCCAGAGTTCATGCGTCATGCACTTGCCAGGCTTGCCGTCGTTGCCGCTCGTACAGTCCCGCTTGCCGCCGCAGCTGGTCGCGTCCAGCGGTTCGTCGACGGCGAAGATGATGTCGGCCACGGTCACGTTGCGCGCCAGGCGGGCGAGCGAGTAACCGCCGCCGGGGCCGCGCACGCTGTCCACGAGTTCGTGGCGGCGCAGTTTCCCGAACAGCTGTTCCAGATAGGAAAGCGAAATATTCTGACGCTGGCTGATGGCCGCAAGAGTGACCGGGCCGCTATGCTGCCGCATAGCCAGATCGATCATGGCAGTCACGGCGAAACGCCCTTTGGTAGTTAGCCGCATGGTGAATTCCCTGTGATTCGGCAATGGCCGCCGGCGAATCCGGCGGTCAATACCCGAGTAATTGGCTCAAGTATAGCAAATTCCCGAGTAATTTGGTATGGCTCCCGGCTAGAAAAAACCGCGCTGTCGCGCGGTTCTTTTCACTGCCAATCGGCCAGGCGCCCCGCAGGGCGCCCCGGCGCACAGGGGATCAAGCCGCCTGGTATTGGGTAGCGCGCTTGCGGACCAGTTCGAGCACGCCCTGACAGGCGTCTTCGAGGTAGTCCAGTACCTTGCCGAAGCCATCGGCACCGCCGTAGTACGGATCGGGCACGGTGGCCTCTTCGAACTCATTGGCGAAGCGCATCAGCAGCATCAGCTTGTGCTGGTACGCCTTGGGGCACTGTTGCTGCATGGCGGACAGATTGTCCCAGTCCATGGCGAGGATGAGGTCGAAGTCGCGGAAGTCTTCCGCGGTGACCTGGCGGGCCTCACAGTGCGTGATCTCGTAGCCGCGCTTGCGCGCTGCGGCCTGCGCCCGGGCATCAGGCGCCTCGCCGATGTGAAACGCGTGCGTGCCCGCGGAGTCGATGCGAACCACATCGCCCAAACCCGCGTCGTTCACCAAATGGCGAAACACGCCCTCTGCGCTCGGCGAGCGACAGATATTGCCCATGCAAACGAAAAGTACCTTGGTCATCATGGGAGTAAGTGTGCGGGAAAACCCGAGATAAGGCAAGCTTTTTTTGTGGTTTCGCCATCCGTTACAAGCCAGCCCGGACCCGAAAATAACGCCAATAAATCATATAGTTAACATCTATATCTGAGACACCCCGGAAGGCTGCGGATGCGTCACTCGCGCAAATTTCGGACATCCGCTGACAACATGATGACTTCTTCCAATATTCAGCACGTTGTCAGCGAAAAGATACGTTTAGATACGGATTGCGTTCATACCGCGCCGTCCAGCAGCACCCGCTGCTTCAACGCCGTCAGGGCGTCGCGGGCGGCGGCGGCCTGCTCGAACTCGAGGTTGCGGGCATGGTCCATCATCAGCTTTTCCAGGCGCTTGATTTCGCGCGCCAGGGCCTTCTCGTCCTTGAGCAATTCGGCCGGCACCGCGGCTTCGAGCGCGTCGTGCTGCACCGGCGCGACGATGCCGTCGATCAGTTCGCGCACCGCCTTATGCACGCCACGGGCGGTGATGCCATGGTCGGCGTTGAACTGCAGCTGCTTGGCGCGGCGACGGCTGGTTTCCTCCATGGCGCGCTGCATCGAATCGGTGATGCGGTCGGCGTACAGGATGGCGTGGCCGTTCAGGTTGCGCGCGGCGCGCCCGATCGTCTGGATCAGGCTGCGCTCGGAACGCAGGAAGCCTTCCTTGTCGGCATCCAGGATGGCCACCAGCGACACTTCCGGAATATCCAGGCCCTCGCGCAGCAGGTTGATGCCCACCAGCACGTCGAACGTGCCCAGGCGCAGGTCGCGGATGATTTCCACGCGTTCGACGGTGTCGATGTCGGAGTGCAGATAGCGCACCCGCACGCCGTGCTCGGTCAGGAAGTCGGTCAGGTCCTCGGCCATGCGCTTGGTCAGGGTGGTGACCAGCACGCGGTCGCCCTGCCCCGTGCGGACCTTGATCTGCCCCAGCAGATCATCGACCTGGGTGCGGGCTGGCAGCACCTCGACGATCGGATCGACCAGGCCAGTGGGCCGCACCACCTGCTCGACCACGTTGTCGGCGTGTTCCTTTTCATAGGCCGCGGGCGTGGCCGACACGAACACGCACTGGCGCATGCGGGCCTCGAACTCCTCGAGCTTGAGCGGCCGGTTGTCCAGCGCCGACGGCAGGCGGAAGCCATACTGCACCAGGGTTTCCTTGCGCGAGCGGTCGCCCCGGTACATGGCGCTGAGCTGGCCGATGGTGACGTGGCTCTCGTCGATGAACATCAGCGCGTCGCCCGGCAGGTAGTCGATCAGCGTGGGCGGCGGCTCGCCGGGCGCGGCGCCCGACAGATGGCGCGAGTAGTTCTCGATGCCCTTGCAGAAGCCCAGTTCCTGCAGCATTTCCAGGTCGAAGCGGGTGCGCTGCTCCAGGCGCTGGGCCTCGACCAGATGGCCGTCGTCGACGAAGCGCTTGGTGCGCTCGCGCAGCTCCTCCTTGATGGTCTCGATGGCGCGCAGCACGGTGTCGCGCGGCGTCACATAGTGCGAACCGGGATAGACCGTGAAGCGCGGCAGCTTCTGGCGGATGCGGCCGGTCAGCGGGTCGAACAGCTCGAGGCTTTCGATCTCGTCATCGAACAGCGTCAGGCGCAGCGCCAGCTCGGCGCTTTCCGCCGGGAAGATGTCGATGGTCTCGCCGCGCACGCGGAACACGCCGCGCGTGAATTCGGCGTCATTGCGGGTGTACTGCATGGCCACCAGCCGCGCCAGGATCTCGCGCCGCGAGATCTGGTCGCCGGCGCGCAGGATCAGCACCATCGCGTGGTAGTCGCCGGGGTTGCCGATACCGTAGATGCACGACACCGTGCCGACGATGATGGTGTCGCGACGTTCCAGCAGGCTCTTGGTGGCCGACAGGCGCATCTGCTCGATGTGCTCGTTGATCGACGAGTCCTTTTCGATGAACAGGTCGCGCGTCGGCACGTAGGCCTCGGGCTGGTAGTAGTCGTAGTACGAGACGAAGTACTCCACCGCGTTCTTGGGGAAGAACTCGCGCATTTCCGCGTACAGCTGCGCCGCCAGCGTCTTGTTGGGCGCCAGCACCAGCGCCGGCCGCCCCAACTGGGCGATGACGTTGGCCATGGTGTAGGTCTTGCCCGAACCGGTCACGCCCAGCAGGGTCTGGTACATCAGGCCGTCCTGCACGCCCTGGATCAGTCCCTCTATTGCGCCCGGCTGGTCGCCGGCGGGCGGATACGGTTGGTACAGGTGAAACGGGCTGTCGGGGTAATCGATGAACCCCGGGCCTGGGGCCGCCGCGGCAGCGCCAGGGGCCGTATCGGCCGCCCCGTCGGTGACGGCGCCAATGGCTGCGGCACCCGCCGCGCTCGGGTCTATTGCGCTCTTAGGCATGCTAGACTGTTCCCAGGGTAAACCCCCCATTATCCACAGCACTTCCGACTGCGTCCACTCACCCTCAGCAGAGTCCCATGAGCACCCTTTTCGATTCCGTCGAACTCGCGCCGCGCGACCCCATTCTTGGTCTGAACGAACAATACAACGCGGACACCCGCCCCGGTAAAGTCAATCTGGGCGTGGGCGTGTACTACGACGACCAGGGTCGCATTCCCCTGCTGGGCGCCGTGCGCAAGGCGGAAATCGCCCGCATCGAGGCCGCCGCCGCCCGCGGCTACCTGCCGATCGAAGGCATCGCCGGCTACAACCAGGGCGCGCAAGCCCTGCTGATCGGCAAGGATTCCCCGCTGGCCGCCGCCGGCCGCGTCCTGACCACCCAGGCCCTGGGCGGCACCGGCGCGCTCAAGATCGGCGCCGACTTCCTGCGCCAGCTGCTGCCGACCTCCAAGGTCCTGATCAGCGATCCCAGCTGGGAAAACCACCGCGCGCTGTTCGAACGCGCCGGCTTCGAAGTCGGCACCTACGCCTACTACAACGCCGCCACCCGCGGCCTGAACTTCGACGGCATGCTGGCCGCCCTGAAGGCCGCGCCGGCCAACACCGTGGTCGTGCTGCACGCCTGCTGCCACAACCCGACCGGCGTCGACCCCACCTTCGACCAATGGAAGCAAATCGCCGCGGTCGTCAAGGAAAACAAGCTGGTGCCGTTCCTGGACATCGCCTACCAGGGCTTCGGCGAAGGCCTGCGCGAAGACGCCGCGGTCGTGCGCCTGTTCGCCGACCTCGACCTGACGATGTTCATCAGCTCGTCGTTCTCGAAGTCGTTCTCGCTGTACGGCGAGCGCGTCGGCGCCCTGACGGTCGTGGCCGGCAGCAAGGACGAAGCCGCCCGCGTGCTGAGCCAGCTCAAGCGCGTCATCCGCACCAACTACTCCAACCCGCCCACCCATGGCGGCACGATCGTCTCCACCGTGCTGAACTCGCCCGAGCTGTTCGCCATGTGGGAAGAGGAACTCGGCGCCATGCGCGACCGCATCCGCCTGATGCGCAAGCAGCTGGTCGAGAAGATCAAGGAACACGGCGGCAAGCAGGACTTCAGCTTCGTGCTGGAGCAGCGCGGCATGTTCTCCTACTCGGGCCTGACCTCGGCCCAGGTGGATCGCCTGCGCGAAGAGCACGGCGTCTACGCCGTCTCCAGCGGTCGCATCTGCGTCGCCGCGCTCAACAGCGGCAACATCGACCAGGTGGCCAAGGGCATCGCCGCGGTGCTGTAAGACACACCGCCAGCAACACCCTCAAACGGGACCTTCGGGTCCCGTTTTCATTGCCTGTCACATTACCGGGCCGATCAACACTTGCATTTTTGCGTTATGTCCCCCAGAATGCCGCTGTATATATGTACAGTCCGACTCATCAACGGATCATCGCCATGGCCAGCAAACTCACTGATCGTCAACAGCAAATCCTGGACCTCATCCGGCAGACCGTCGCGCGCACCGGCTTTCCGCCCACCCGCGCCGAGATCGCCCAGGCCCTCGGATTCCGCTCGCCCAATGCGGCCGAAGACCATCTGAAGGCGCTGGCCCGCAAGGGCGCCATCGAGCTCACGGCCGGCGCTTCGCGCGGCATCCGCCTGAAGGACGCCTCGCCCGCCCAGACCCAGGCGCCGCTGCCCCTGCCCGGCCTGGCGCAGCTGCTGCTGCCGCTGGTGGGCCGCGTGGCCGCCGGCAGCCCGATCCTGGCGGCCGAGCACGTCGAACGCGAGATCGGCGTCGATACCAGCCTGTTCGCGCAGGCCCCCGACTACCTGCTCAAGGTGCGCGGCATGAGCATGCGCGACGCCGGCATCCTCGAAGGCGACCTGCTGGCCGTCAAGAAGGTGTCCGAGGCCCGCAACGGCCAGATCGTGGTGGCGCGGCTGGGTGACGACGTCACCGTCAAGCGCCTGCAGCGCCAGAACGGCCGCATCGAACTGCTGCCCGAGAACCCCGATTTCAATGTCATCGTGGTCGAGGCCGACCAGGAATTCGCGCTGGAAGGCATCGCGGTCGGGCTGATCCGGCCGCACACGCTGCACTGAATTCCCGACTTCCGATCCGGCGCCGGCTCGATCGCCGCGCCAAAAAAGAAACCCCGCTTGCGCGGGGTTTCTTTTTGCGGGCGCCCCTTGTGCAAGGGGCGCCTCGGGCCAGGCATCAGTGCTTGAGCACGGGATCCGTCGAGCCCGGTTCGGCCGGCTTGGCGACCAGCGGTTCCTTGACCGCTTCGTCTTCAGCCAGCGGCTCCGGCAGGCGTTCCAGGGCCAGTTCCAGCACCTTGTCGATCCAGCGGACCGGCACAATCTCGAGATGGTTCTTGACGTTGTCCGGGATCTCCGCCAAGTCCTTGACGTTTTCTTCCGGGATCAAGACCGTCTTGATGCCACCGCGGTGGGCGGCCAGCAGCTTTTCCTTCAGGCCGCCGATCGGCAGGACTTCGCCACGCAGCGTGATCTCGCCGGTCATGGCGACGTCGGCGCGCACCGGGATGCGCGACAGGGCCGACACCATGGCCGTGGTGATCGCGATACCGGCGGACGGGCCGTCCTTGGGCGTCGCGCCTTCCGGCACGTGCACGTGCATGTCGTGCTTCTCGAACACGCTGTCGGCAAAGCCCAGGCGACGCGCCCGCGAGCGCACCACGGTGCGGGCCGCCTCGACCGATTCCTTCATCACGTCGCCGAGCGAGCCGGTGCGTTGGATCACGCCCTTGCCGGGCATGTCCGCCACTTCGATCGTGAGCAGGTCGCCACCGACTTCCGTCCAGGCCAGGCCGGTCACCTGACCGATCTGGTTTTCCTTTTCGGCCATGCCGAAGGTGTAGCGGCGCACGCCGAGGTAATCGCTGAGGTTGTCGCCCGTGACGTTGACCGGCTTGAGTTCGAAGGTCTTGCCTTCGGCCTTGGCGCGATCGCTCTGGGTCAGCAACTGCTTGATCACCTTGCGGCAGATCTTGCCCACTTCGCGTTCGAGCGCACGCACGCCGGCTTCGCGGGTGTAGTAGCGCACGATGTCGCGCAGCGCGCTGTCATCGACGGTCAGCTCGGTATCCTTGACGCCGTTGTTCTTCATCAGCTTGGGCAGCAGATGGTCACGGGCGATGTGGATCTTTTCTTCCTCGGTGTAGCCGGACAGGCGGATCACTTCCATGCGGTCCAGCAGGGCCGGCGGAATGTTCAGCGTGTTGCTGGTGGCCACGAACATGACGTCCGACAGGTCGAAGTCGACTTCGATGTAGTGGTCCTGGAACGTGTGGTTCTGTTCCGGGTCCAGCACTTCGAGCAGCGCCGACGAGGGATCGCCGCGGAAATCCATGCCCAGCTTGTCGATTTCATCGAGCAGGAACAGGGGATTGCGCACGCCGACCTTCGACATGTTCTGGACGATCTTGCCGGGCATCGAGCCGATGTACGTACGGCGGTGGCCGCGGATCTCGGCTTCGTCGCGCACGCCGCCCAGGGCCATGCGCACGAACTTGCGGTTCGTGGCCTTGGCGATGGACTGGCCCAGCGAGGTCTTGCCGACCCCAGGAGGACCGACCAGGCACAGGATCGGCGCCTTGACCTTGTCGACGCGCTGCTGCACGGCGAGATATTCGAGGATGCGTTCCTTCACCTTCTCCAGGCCGTAGTGGTCGTTGTCGAGCACGGTCTCGGCGTTGGAGATGGAGTTGTTGATCTTGCTCTTCTTCCTCCAGGGGAGGTTGATGAGCGTATCGATGTAGTTGCGCACCACGGTGGCTTCGGCCGACATGGGCGACATGAGCTTGAGCTTCTTGAGCTCGGCATCGGCCTTCTTGCGTGCCTCCTTGGGCATGTGCGCGGCGATGATCTTCTTTTCGAGCTCCTCGATGTCGGCGCCCTCTTCGCCTTCGCCCAACTCTTTCTGAATGGCCTTGACCTGCTCATTCAGGTAGTAGTCGCGCTGGCTCTTTTCCATCTGCTTCTTCACGCGGCCGCGGATCCGCTTCTCGACCTGGAGGATGTCGATTTCGGTTTCCAGCTGCGTGAGCAAGCCTTCGAGGCGCTCGGAGGTGCCGACGATCTCGAGCATCTTCTGCTTCTGCTCGAGTTTCAGCGGAAGATGCGCGGCGATCGTGTCGGCCAGGCGGCCGGCGTCATCGATACCGGCGAGCGAGGTCAGGATCTCCGGGGGGATCTTCTTGTTGAGTTTTACGTATTGCTCGAACTGGGCGACGATCGCGCGGCGCAGGGCCTCGGTCTCGGAGCCCTGGACGGCGTCCGGCTCGATCGGGGTGACCTGGCAAGTGAAGTGCGAATCGGCGTCCTCGATGCTGTTGATGCGGGCGCGCTGGGTGCCTTCGACCAGCACCTTGACGGTGCCGTCGGGCAGCTTGAGCATCTGCAGGATGCCGGCAACGCAGCCGATCTCGTAGACGTCTTCGGGAGTGGGATCATCCTTGCCGGCGGATTTTTGGGCCACAAGCATGATGCTCTTGCCCGCTTCCATCGCAACCTCGAGCGCGCGGATGGAGCGCGGACGGCCGACGAACAGCGGGATGACCATGTGCGGGAACACCACGACGTCGCGCAGCGGCAGCAGGGGAAGGTCGATCGGGTCGGAAGGCAGGGTCTGGCTGGCAGACATAGGAGGTTCCTCGGTATGACTCGGCGTATCGGGGACAGGATGACCGGGTATACCCGGACAGCCCCGTCGGTTACGTCTGTTATGGGAACAATAGCCGAAAATTCAAGGTCCCGGCGGCCGGATAAACAAAACGGCAAAAAAATCGGCGGCCGGTATCCCGTTTTATTGGACACACCCTGGCAGTGTGCGTTCAATCAGGCGCCGGAGACAAAAAAACCCGTTACGGAAACGGGTTTTTTTGAAATATCCGTCAGGCCGCGGCATCGCGGACTTCTCCGCGCTCGGGCTTTTCGGCCGTCCCCTCTTCGTCGGCGTAGATCAGCAAGGGCTTGCCCTCGCCTTCGATCGCGCCTTCGTCGAGCACCACGCGCTTGACGTTGCCTTGCGACGGCAGGTCATACATGGTGTCGAGCAGGGCCTGCTCGATGATGGAACGCAGGCCGCGGGCGCCGGTCTTGCGCTTGAGCGCCTTGCGGGCGATGGCCTTGAGCGCCGCGGGGCGCACGTCCAGCTCGGCGCCTTCCATGGCGAACAGCTTCTGGAATTGCTTGAGCAGGGCGTTCTTGGGCTCGGTGAGGATCTGCACCAGGGCAGCCTCGTCGAGCTCGTCCAGCGTGGCGACCACCGGCAGGCGGCCGACCAGTTCGGGGATCAGGCCGAACTTGATCAGGTCTTCGGGCTCGACCTCGGAGAACAGCTCGCCCACGCCGCGCTCGGACTTGGCGCGCACGGCGGCCGAGAAGCCGATGCCGGACTTTTCGGTGCGGTCGCGGATGACCTTTTCCAGCCCGTCGAAGGCGCCGCCGACGATGAACAGGATGTTGGTCGTGTCGACCTGGACGAAGTCCTGGTTGGGGTGCTTGCGCCCGCCCTGCGGCGGCACCGAGGCCACCGTGCCTTCGATCAGCTTGAGCAGGGCCTGCTGCACGCCCTCGCCCGACACGTCGCGGGTGATGGACGGGTTGTCGGACTTGCGGGAAATCTTGTCGATTTCATCGATGTAGATGATGGCGCGCTGCGCCTTCTCGACTTCGTAGTTGCAGTTCTGCAGCAACTTCTGAATGATGTTCTCGACGTCTTCACCAACGTAACCGGCTTCGGTCAGCGTGGTGGCGTCGGCCATGACGAACGGCACATTCAGCATGCGCGCGAGGGTCTGCGCCAGCAGCGTCTTGCCCGACCCGGTGGGGCCGATCAGCATGATGTTGCTCTTGGACAGCTCGACTTCGTCGCCCTTGATCTCGCCGTGGCGGATGCGCTTGTAGTGGTTGTAGACGGCCACCGCCAGCATGCGCTTGGGCGAACTCTGCCCGATCACGTACTGGTCGAGGAACGTCTTGATTTCAGCCGGAGTGGGCAGCTCGGAACGAATCGCCGCGCGCGCGGTCGCCTGCGCTTCCTCGCGGATGATGTCGTTGCACAGGTCGATGCATTCATCGCAGATGAATACGGACGGACCCGCGATCAGCTTGCGGACTTCGTGCTGGCTTTTATTGCAAAACGAGCAATGCAGCACTTTAGCGTCTGCCGATCCCTTTTTTTCTGGCATATGTATTCGTATCTCAGGTAAAGAAGCGCCGGACCGGGTGAAGGGCCCGGCGCTTACTCAAACATGGCAACAGCGGGTGGGACTCAACCGGGAAGTCAGCCTTCCGAACGGGAGGTCATCACCTTGTCGACCAGTCCATACGATACCGCATCTTCGGCGGACATGAAGTTGTCACGTTCCGTGTCCAGGGCGATGCGCTCGATCGACTGGCCGGTGTTGTCGGCCAGGATGCGATTGAGACGCTCGCGCAGGTCCAGGATCTCGCGAGCCTGGATCTGGATGTCGGAGGCCTGGCCCTGGGCGCCGCCCGAGGGCTGGTGGATCATGATGCGCGAGTTGGGCAAGGTGAAGCGCTTGCCCTTCTTGCCGGCCGCCAGCAGGAAGGCGCCCATGCTGGCCGCCAGGCCGGTGCACAGGGTCGACACGTCCGGCTTGATGAACTGCATGGTGTCGTAGATGGCCATGCCCGCGTACACCGACCCGCCAGGCGAGTTGATGTACAGGGAAATGTCCTTGTCAGGATTCTCCGATTCCAGGAACAGCAACTGCGCCACGACCAGGTTGGCCGTCGCGTCGTTGACCGGACCCACCAGGAAAATGAGCCGCTCGCGGAGCAGACGCGAATAGATGTCGTAGGCGCGTTCGCCGCGCCCCGACTGCTCGATCACCATGGGAATGTAGCCCAGGCCGGTGGGGGTCACCGACGACCCGCCATTCATTGCCGCATAGAAATCGGTGAATCTCTGCATAGTGTTACGCCATCCCCATCAACTGATCGAAAGGCACCTTTTCGTCGGTGACCTTGGCCTTTTCCAGAACGTGCGCGACGACGTTGTCTTCGAGCACGATAGCCTCGATTTCAGCACGACGCTGGCGGTCGGCCAGGTAATAGCTGACAACCTGGGCGGGTTGTTCGTAGTTTTCCGCGAATTCCTCGATGCGGGCGCGAACCTGTTCCGGCTTGGCTTGCAGCTGGGCTTGCTTGACCAGTTCCGACACCAGCAGGCCCAGGCGCACGCGGCGCTCGGATTCGGTGGAGAAGGCTTCGGCCGGGATCGGCACCGACTCGGCGTTGGGCACGCCACGCTGCTTGAGCTCTTCGCGAGCGGCGGCGATGCGGCCTTGCACGTCGTTGTCGATCAGCGACTTCGGCACGTCGAACTTGCCGGCTTCGACCAGGGCGTCCATCACGCTGGACTTGGTGCGGCCTTGCGAGCGCACCTTGACTTCGCGTTCGATGTTGCTGCGGATGTCGGCCTTCAGCTTTTCGATGTCGCCTTCGGCCTGGCCGAGCGACTTGGCGAATTCGGCGTTCAGCTCGGGCAGGACGCCTTCAGCCACTTCCTTGACGGTGATGGTGAATTCGGCGGTCTTGCCGGCGACTTCCTTGCCTTGGTAGTCATCGGGGAACTTGAGCGGGAAGACCTTGCTTTCGCCAGCCTT
The DNA here is from genome assembly GCF_001299375.1 of Achromobacter sp. 2789STDY5608621. Lineage (NCBI taxonomy): Bacteria > Pseudomonadati > Pseudomonadota > Betaproteobacteria > Burkholderiales > Alcaligenaceae > Achromobacter > Achromobacter sp. 2789STDY5608621. The sequence continues at coordinate 328,165 of NZ_CYTU01000003.1, forward strand.
CAGGCCGCGGGCGGCTTCTTCGAATTCCGGCAGCATGCGGCCTTGGCCGAGCACGAACGGGAAGTCTTCGGCCTTGCCGCCTTCGAACGGCACGCCGTCGATGGTGCCGGCGAAGTCCAGCGTGACACGGTCGCCGTCTTGCGAGGCGCGGCCTTCACGGGCTTCGAACGTGGCGCGCTGCTTGCGCAGGACGTCCAGGGTCTGCTGCACTTCGGCGTCGGTGACGGCGGTCTCGAAGCGGGTCACGGCCAGGGCCGACAGATCCGGCACGGCGACTTCGGGGTAGACCTCGAACGTGGCGGTGAAGGCCAGCGTGTCTTCGCCGACGCCTTCCGTCTTGGGTTCCAGGTTCGGGGCGCCAGCGACGCGCAGCTTGGCGCCGTCGACGGCTTGTTCGAATGCACGGCCGACCTGGCTGTTGATCACGTCGTAGCGGATGCCGGGGCCATGGCTGCGCTCGAGCATGGCGAGCGGCGCCTTGCCGGGACGGAAGCCGGGAACCTTGGCGGTACGGGCCACGCGCTTCAACTGCGCCTGGACTTCCTTTTCGACGTCGGCCACCGAGACGGCCAGATCAACACGGCGCTCGAGGCCGGAGAGGGTTTCAACCACAGGCTGCATTAAAAGACCTATTTTCCGAAAGATATGAGATGACGGGCGGATAAACGCGGCATTTTACCGGAAACTTCCGGACCCCTGACGCAAAGGGGCGCGAGCACCCGGATAAGCCCGGATGCTCGCGCCCCGTTTTCCACCCGGAAAGGGCGGCAAATTGCCCGCCAGGGCGCTTTATTTGGCCTTGGCGATGCGATCTTCGATGTGCTGCGCGCGCTTGGCCGAAGACGGGTGCGAGCTCATCATATCGCTCTTGCCGCCGTCCAGCTCGGCCAGCTTCTGGAACGCCGTCACCAGGCCGCGGGTGTTCAGCTTCTTGGCTTGCAGCTGGTCGAACGAGTAGTCGTCGGCGGCGCTTTCCTGCGACTGCGAGAATTGTGCATTGATGAACTTCTCGGTCAGGTCGCCCAGCTGCGACGAGTTCAGGGCGGCGACCGTGGCGCCACCGGCGGCGCCGGCGGCGTCGCGCGCGGCCGAGACCGTGTAGGCGGTCTGCATGGCCTTCTTGCTGTGGCCCAGCGCCACGTGGCCGATTTCATGGCCGACCACGCCCAGCACTTCGTCGTCGGTCATCATGTCCATCAGGCCGCTGTAGACGCGGATGCAGCCGTTGGCCATGGCCCAGGCGTTGACGTCCTTGGTGACGTAGACCTTGTAGTTGGCCTTCTGGCCGTTGACGGTGCCGCCCAGCTGCTTGGCGATCTTCTGCAGGCGCACGTCGTACTTGCTGCCCGGGGCGGCAATCTTTTCCTGGGAATCGCTTTGCGCGCAAGCCTTGTCCGACAAGGTCTTGATTTCGGCATCGCTCAGGGTGGCGGCCTGCACCACCTTGCTGCCGGCGCCCACCAGACCCCCGATATCGAGGGCATGCGACGCGGAATAAGGGGCAAGTGCGACGGCCAGCGCGGCAACGGTGTAGCGGATCTTCATGGAAAAAACTCCTCTTGACTGACTCTGTTCGAGTGAGGCGGCAATTCTATATACGGCAAAAGCGCTCAAACCGTTTCGCCACAGAGTTTCGCAAATGCGAATTTCACTTACATAAAAGGCATGCGGAAGACTTCTTACCGTGGTAAGTACCCCTGCCCCGCCATCTATTCGTCATCAAAAACAAATGCCGGGAGAGCGCGGCATTGTTAGAATTGCCGCCGCACTTTTTCCGTATCCCTATAACGGCTCGCCCCCATCATGACCCCCAACACCCCTCCCCGTCTTGGCCTGCTGCCCAGCCTAATTTTCAGCTCGCGCTGGCTGCAACTGCCGCTCTATCTGGGACTGATCGTCGCCCAGGGCGTCTACGTGATGCTGTTCCTGAAGGAACTCTGGCATCTGCTGACGCACGCCAACAGCTTCGGCGAAATGGAAATCATGCTGCTGGTGCTGGGCCTGATCGACGTGGTGATGATCTCGAACCTGCTGGTGATGGTGATCGTCGGCGGCTACGAGACCTTCGTGTCGCGCCTGCGCCTGCAGGGCCACCCGGACCAGCCGGAATGGCTCAGCCACGTCAACGCCAGCGTCCTCAAGGTCAAGCTGGCCATGGCCATCATCGGCATCTCGTCGATCCACCTGCTGCGCACCTTCATCGAGGCGGGCACGCTGGGCACGCCCAACGCGCGCTTCTCGGAGGCGGGCGTGATGTGGCAGACCATCATCCACGCGCTGTTCATCCTGTCGGCGCTGGGCATCGCCCTGGTCGACAAGCTGTCCACGCCGTCGCACCCCAAGCACTGAACGCCCCGCGCCGCGCGGAAAAAGAAAAGCCCCGGCACTTGCGTGCAGGGGCTTTTTTCATGGCGGCGGACCGGAGACGGCCCGCCGCGGACCTGTACTCAGGCCGCCACCTTGATGTTCTTGGCGCTGGGACCCTTGGGGCCGGTACCGACCTCGAACGTGACGCGCTGGTTTTCCTGCAGCGACTTGTAGCCTTCGCTGCGGATTTCCGAGTAGTGGGCGAACAGATCCTTGCTGCCGTCGTCGGGCATGATGAAGCCATACCCTTTTTCGGCGTTGAACCACTTGACGATGCCGGTTGCCATGGAATTTCCTCGAACCTAAAGAAGCGATTGCTCGCGGGGCGCCAGATGATCAAGGATGGGAGAGGAAAGCAACCGCAGCACCACTGACCGCGACAAGTTAAACGCAGACCGCGTCTCTTGAAAATCTCGCTGAACTCAGTGTATTGGCGAACCCGGAAAAACGTCAAATATGCGGTGATCGCGCCACCGACGCCGCGCCGGGCGCGCGGCCGTGGCGCTCGCGGTCTTTCAACTCGCCATGCGTCGATACATGCGGATACGCTCGTGTCGCCAGCCGCGCCGCCGCGTGTCAGCCGGAGAAGCCGCCGGTGTCCAGGAACTCCTGCTCGGGCTGCGTGGTCTGCCGGCCCAGCGCGGCGTTGCGATGGGGAAAGCGGCCGAAGCGCTTGATGATGTCGCGGTGCAGGACGGCCCAGCGCACCGCGTCGGCGCCCAGCGGCTCCATCAACGCGACCGCCCGGTTCTGCGCGGCCACGGTCTCGGCGTGCTCGAAGGGCATGTAGAAGAACTGGCGCAGCGCCGGATCGACGGCGAGGTCATGGCCGGCAGCGATGGCGCGCTCGGCGAACAGCAGCGCCAGCGGGTCGGTGGCGAACATGTGAGCCGTGCCGCGGTAGGCGTTGCGGGGGTACTGGTCCAGCAGGATCATCAGGGCCAGCGCGCCGTCCGGCTCATCCAGCCAGGCATCCAGCTGGCGCGCGGCGGCGGCCATGTGGGCGGCGCCGCAATGCTGGCGGAAGCGCTCGTCGAAGGCCGCGTCCTTGGTGAACCATTGCTGCGGCCCGGCGTCGCGCCAGAACGCGACGACGTCCTGCGGCGTCAGGGATGCGGGGGCTTGGCCAGGGTGGGTCATGGAGATCGTCCTCTGTCGATGGCGGGTCCGGCCAGGCTGTGCGGCGGGAGACAGGGGCAAGGATACCGCGCGGAGCCCAAATGCAAAAAAGCCCCCGAAGGGGCTTTTCCGAAAAGCCAGAACCTTACAGGACCTGGATCTTCGTGGCTTGCGGGCCCTTGGGGCCATTGGCCGTCACAAAGCTGACGCGCTGGTTCTCTTCCAGAGACTTGAAGCCCGAGCCCTGAATTTCGGAGAAGTGAGCGAACAGGTCCTTACCACCCGCTTCCGGGGTGATGAAGCCATAGCCTTTTTCCGAATTGAACCACTTAACGACGCCGGTTTCCATACTGTATTTCCTAGAGATAATGGGCAAATGCCCGGAGGTCACGAATCAATCAAGGAGGGGACAGTAGAACAATAACGCTGAGCCGGAAAAGGCACGGCACTGAACGAAAATCGCAACGCTTGTGATCGTGTGCCGACACTATCGTTATGTTCCCCTCACAAGTCAACATAATCCTAAAAAATACGTGCCAATAATGCAACAAAGAGAAACTGCGAACAGAATTTGCACGTTTTCATAGGGAAAAAGAAGTCCTGCATAGGTGTAAACACCCACGCATCATAAAAAAACAATCAAGGCTTATTTAAATGCCGCCAAAGAGCGTATTGGATGCATACGCCGTTTGGACGGGCACTTTGGTTTGCCGTCAGGCTTACTCGTCGATAGGTAAACCCAACAGATCAAGCGCCGCGCCGAAAGCATCGGGGCCCGAGCAAAGGAAAACCGCCACGTCGCCGGGATTCATATTTTCCAGGACTTGGTCGATTTGTTCTTGCGCATTATCAACATTGTCGACACTGGCGGCGTGTATGTCCGCGCCGGCTTCGACTTTCTCGGGGGGCACGATGTCGGCGATCGCGTTGAGATCGTCCACATCGGTCACGACATAGACGCTGATGCTCTCGCCATCCAGCGTTGTGTGCAGCTCAACGCCGCCCGCCACGTCGGCAACATGCCGACTCAGTATTTCCATGATCACTCTTCCTTGACTTGCGGGCCAGGCCCGCCTGGGCGCGCCCGCACGGATGCGTGTACGCCCAGGCGCGACTATAACAGCCTTATGCTAAGGCTTCCTGACAGCCGGCCCCAGCGAGCGGCGGGCGGCGCCGGACGTGGCGGCCACGCTACGGCTGCGCACCCCGGCCGCGGCGAGCGCGGCCAGCAGCGGCTTCTGGGCGTCCAGGAACACGGTCTTCTCGTCGCCGACCAGCTTGCACAGGAACATCTGGGCCAGCAGTTGCGTGCGGCGCGCCTTGCGGTTGTCGGCCTCTTGCGCGAGCCAGCTGGCCACCCAGTCGGCGGCGGCCTGGGCATCGCCCTCTTGCTTGATGTGCCCCAGCAGGTCGAACACGGTGACGCCAACGATGGCGCCTTCCTCGGTGCGCGTCAGGAACAGCTTGGCGGCCTGGCCGGTGTAGCCAGGGACCAGGGCGAGGCAATCGCGCTCGGCGGGTTTCTTCATTGATACAGCCTATCTGTGATCGGTAATCCCGCACTGTAACCCGACCCGGCCGGCTGTCGCGTCGCCGCCACGGAACTCTGCTATTGTGGGCTGTTCCACTCCAACCCCCTACGGCGGACATCATGCAACGCGATTTCGATCTGGTCGTCACGATCCTGGGAGCCCTGCGCGACGCGGCGGGCCCCAACCTGAGCACCCATGACATCAAAGAGGCCGCCCTGGCGCCCCACGCGCAGGAACAAGGTCTGCAACTGATTGCGCACCACCTGGACCTGCTGGCCGACGCCGGCCTGGTCAAGCAGATCAGCGAAACCGCGGCGACCGCGGGCGACACGCGCTGGCGCATCACCTGGAAGGGCTACGACGCCCTGGAACAGGACGAGGAAGACGAAGAGGACGAGGACTTCGACGACGAGGAATGAGCGTTCAACGGCGCCGCAGGATACGCCGCGTCAGCAACGCGGCGGCGGCGCCGATCACCAGGCTGAACATGAACGCGGCGATCGCCAGCATCGCCGCCTGATCGCCGAAACCGGCCGATCGCGACAGCGCCACCACGCTGGCGCAGACCGCGAGGGCCAGCGCGGCCACGCCCGCCAGCACCCGGCCGGGTGAACGCAGGCGGCCGCAGAGCGACCCGCCCACCAATGCCAGCGCCACCATGGCGGCCATGGACCAGAACAGGTATTCGTACTGCATGCGGACGGACTCCCCTGGGATGTTGCGGCGCCCGCATTATAGGTGGGCAGGCGCCCCATCCGTCCCCGAGGCGGGATACCGGCATCCGGACCAGACCGTCGCCGGCGCCTTGTTCAACCCTGGGGAACGACGGCAACGGCGCTGATTTCCACCAGCGCCCCATAGTGCAATTCGCGCGTGGGCACGATCGCGCGGGCCGGCTTGTGGTCGCCGAAGCTGCGCTCGTAGACGCTGTTCACGTCGTTCCAGAGGCCGACGTCGGGAATGTAGACGGTGACATTGACCACCGACGCCATCGACGCGCCGGCGGCCTGCAGGATGGCGGCCAGGCTGCGCAGCGCGGCCTCGGTCTGCGCGGCGACGCCCTGCGCCAGCTGCGGCCGTTCGCCCGGCTTGGCGGCGGGCAGGAATCCCAATTGTCCGGAAACGAACACGAAGCCATTGGCGCGCACGGCCTGCGAATAGTGGCCGGCCGGCGGCGTGGCATGGGGGGTGTGGATCAGGTCCATCTCGATTCCTTTGGCGGAGCGGCCGGGCTTACCAGCCGCGAAAGCGCTGCCATTGCGCCACGACACGGCGGTCGCCGTCGCGCACGACCGCATAGGCGTCGTGCTGGGCGCAGGTGGCGCAGGCATGGTTTGGCACGATGCGCAGTTTGGCGCCCAGCGGCAGTTCCGGCAAGGCGGCGCCGCTGCCGGCGCGCAGCTTGATGATGCCCTGCTCCTGGTTGGTTTCGGCCAGCAGCAGGTCGGGGTAGACCTTGCCGTCGGCATCGCACACCAGCCCGTACAACTGGTCCACCGGCTGCCTGGCGGTGCCGCGGTCGCGCGACATGGCCATCCAGCCCGCGTCCACCAGGATCCAGCCCTTGTCGGGCTGGTGGCCGATCACCGTGGTCAGCACGGTGGCGGCGATGTCGTCCACCTCGCAGACGCCGAGCCCGGCCATGACCAGATCGAAGAACACATACACGCCGGCGCGCACTTCGGTCACGCCTTCGAGGTTGCGGGCGAAATGCGCGGTGGGCGTCGAGCCCACGCTGACCACCGGACACGGCAGTCCCGCCGCGCGGATGGCCTCGGCGCAGCCGACGGCGGCCGCGCGTTCCTGTTCCGCCATGTCGGCGATCGCCCGCACGCTGCGGCAGCCATAGGACTCGCCGGCGTGGGTCATGACGCCGCGCAGGCAGTCCGCCGCATGCAGCGTCCGCGCGATCGCCAGCAACTGGTCGGTGTGGCCCGGCTGCACGCCGGCGCGGTGGCCGTCGCAATCGATCTCGATCAGCGCGGGGATGGCGGCGCCCTCTTCCCGGGCGCGCGCGGCCACCGCCTCGGCGGCATCGATGCTGTCGACCACCACGGTCAGGTCGACGCCCTGGCGGCGCAGCGCCAGCACGCGGCCGAGCTTGGCCGGCGCCACGCCCACCGCGTACAGCAGGTCGGTCACGCCGGCGGCGGCGAATTGCTCGGCTTCCTGCAGCGTCGACACGGCCGCCGGGCCCTCGGGACGCGTCATGACGCGGCGCGCCACCTCGATCGACTTGGGCGTCTTCAGATGCGGACGCAATTGCACGCCATGGCCGGCCATCAGGCCGTTCAGGCGCTCGATATTGCGCGTCATGCGAGTTTCGTCCAGCAGCAGGCAGGGCGTTTCCAGCGTATCGAGGGTGGCGGAGGCTGTGGTCATGGCGGTATCGGCGAAACGGGAGGGGCGGATGAAAGAGAATTGACGCGGGCGCCGCCCGGGACGCGACCGCATGCCCGCAGTATGGCGCGCCACGCGGCTTGCGTGTTTAATAAGGACTTAATCAATCATTAAGGCGTTTCTGAATGATTACGACGGACGACCTGCGGTTTTTCCTGAGCCTGGCGGCCACCAGCTCGCTGGCGCAGGCGGCGCGCGCGCTGGACGTGACGCCGCCGGCCGTGACGCAGCGCCTGCACGCGCTGGAAAAGCGCCTGGGCGTGCGGCTGGTCAACCGCTCGGGACGCGGCACCGCGCTGACCGACGAAGGCCGGCTGCTGGCGCTGCGGGCCGGCCAGATCTGCGGCGAATTGAATGACCTGGCCGATGAGCTGGCAGGCCGGCGGGGCGTGGTGGCCGGCCACCTGCGCGTGGTAGCGCCGCTGGGCTTCGGCCAGCGCTACGTCGCCGGGCTGGTGGCCGATTTTCGCCAGGAAAGCGAGAACGTGACCGCCAGCCTGCTCCTGTCCGATGGACCGCCGCGCCTGGCCAGCGACGACTGGGATGTGATGATCCACATCGGCGAACTGCGCGATTCCACGCTGGTGGCCTATCCGCTGGCGCCGAACCGGCGCATCCTGTGCGCCTCGCCCGCCTATCTGGCGCGGCATGGCGCGCCCGCCAAGCCCGAGGACCTGCGCGAACACGATTGCATCGCCCTGCGCGAGAACGAGGAAGACGTGACCCTGTGGCGCTTCAAGCGCGGGCGCGGGCCGGCGGTGGGCGTGCGCATCGCGCCGGTGCTGTCCAGCAACGCCGGCGCCGCCGCCGTGGCCTGGGCCCTGGCCGGCCACGGCATCGTGGCGCGATCGGAATGGGATGTGGCCGAGCATGTGAAAACCCGCGCCCTGGTGCCGCTGCTGTCGGGCTGGACGCTGCCCGAAGCCAACGTGGTGGCGCTGGTCAAGTCGCGCCAGGAGCTGCCGGCGCGCACCGCCGGCTTCCTGGCCCACCTGCGCGAGGCCTTCGCGGCGCCGCCGTGGCGCGACAAGGCGTCCGCCTGAGGCGAGCGCCGGCTGCGCGCCTGGCGCCGGATCAGTCCAGCATGGCCTCGGCCTCGATCTCGACCAGCCACTCGGGCAGCGACAGGCCGCTGACGATGATCCAGGACGACGGCGGCGGATCGACCGGAAAGCGGTCGCGCAGCGCCTGGGCGATCGCTTCCTGATCCTCGCGCGCCGTTTCGCAGATGTAGATGCGCAGCATGATGACCTGCGCCAGCGTGCCCCCCGCCGCGGCCAGCACCCGCCCGATGTTGTCCAGCGCGGCATCGGTCTGCTCGCGCAGGCCGGGGCCGACGGTGCGCTCCTGCGCATCGACGCCGACCTGGCCGGACAGCAACATGCGGCGCTGGCCCGTGACGATGACGGCCTGGCTGAAGCCGTACTGCACGGTGTTGAAGACGGTGTCGGGATTGAC
>NZ_CYTU01000003.1:337314-343056 GCF_001299375.1 Achromobacter sp. 2789STDY5608621
GCCCCCAGCCCCGTCACCAGCCAGGTCAGGCCTTCGGTGAGACGGCGGCCCGGCACGCTGCCCTCCACCATCGCCATGGCGATGATCATGGTCGGCGCGAACGACAGGCCGGCCAGCAGCACGCCCAGCGACAGCGTCAGCAGGTCGCCCACCCACAGCAGCGGCAAGGTGGTGAAGGCGGTCACGCTGGCCGCAATGGCCAACATGCGCGCCAGCGGCATCTGGAATTTCAGCACGCCGAACGCCAGGCCGGCGACGCACGAGCCCAGGGCATAGGCCGACAGCACCACGCTGGCGCCGGCCGGCAGGCCCTGCTGGCGGGCGAAGGCCACGCTCATGACGTCGATGGTGCCGACAATGACGCCCATGGCGGCCATCATGGCGGTCAGCTGGCGCATCAGGGGCACGCCCAATACCGACGATTCGCGGCCCGCCTCGCGCGGCTGCACCGCCGGCGCGGTGGCCCGTTGCAGCACGAAGGCGGTCACGCCCAGGCCCAGCAGCAGCGCCGCGCCGAGCGGACCGGCCTCGGGGAACAGGATCACGCACAGCCCCACCGCCAGCGGCGGGCCGATGATGAAGCTCAATTCGTCGAACACCGACTCCAGCGCATAGGCGGTGCGCAATTGCGGCCGGTCGCGGTAGATCTCGGTCCAGCGGGCCCGCGCCATGGCGGGCATGCTCGGCAGGCTGCCCGCCAGCGCCGCGAACACGAACAGCGTCCAGTCGGGCGCCTGCAAGCGCACGCAGGCGGCCAGGCCCGCCAGCCCGGCCACGCAGGCGCCGGCCGCCAGCGGCAGGATGCGGCCCTGGCCATGGCGATCCACCAGGCGCGAAATACGCGGCGCCAGCAAGGCGGTGGCCAGCGCGAAGGTGGCCGCCACCGCGCCGGCCAGGGTGTAGGCGCCGCGCACCTGGGACAGCATGGTGATGATGCCGATGCCGATCATGGGCAGGGCCAGCCGCGCCACGGCGCAGGCGGCGACGAAGGCGGCGGCGCCGGGCGCCTGGAACAATTCGCGATAGGGATTCGACACCCGGAACCTCTGGGGATGTTGCAGCCGGCGGTGGGCGCCGCCGGACAGATTGACATACGAAGCGTATGCAAGATGGTATTCACATACCCAGCGTATGTCAATTAACATACGCCTCGTATGCCACTGGAGCCAGCCATGTCGCGATCGCGCGCCGAGATGATCGAAGAAACCCGCGGAAAACTGCTGTCGACGGCACGCGAGTCGTTCCGCCGCGCCGGCTATGCGGGCACGTCGATGGACGACCTGACCGCCGCCGCCGGGCTGACCCGAGGAGCGTTGTATCACCATTTCGGTGACAAGCAGGGCTTGCTGGCGGCGGTCGCGGCGCAGATCGACGCCGAGATGGAGGCGCGGCTGCAGGCCATTTCGCGCGACGCCCCCGACGCCTGGACCGCCCTGCGCGAACGCTGCCGGGCCTATCTGGCGATGGCGGCCGAGCCCGAGATCCGCCGGATCGTGCTGCAGGATGCGCGCGCGGTGCTGGGCCATGGCGGCGCCGCCGCGCAGGAACAATGCACCACGTCGCTGGGCGCGCTGCTGCAGGCCCTGATGGCGCAAGGCGCCATCGGCCAGGCCGAACCCGAGGCGCTGGCGCGGATGCTGCACGGCGGACTGGCCGACAGCGCCCTCTGGATCGCCGGGGACGACAGCCAGGCGCGGCTGGCGCAGGCGCTGCAGGCGCTGGACCTGCTGCTCGCGGGCCTGCGCCGGCCCTGATCGCAACCACCGGCGGCGAGGCCGGCACTCGCGGCAAACGCCGTCGTCGCGCATAATGCAACACTGCGTTTGATGGGCCGCCCCTGGAGACCGGCCCCCGCCCCCGCAACCCGGACCCCTCGCCCCACCAAAATGAAGCTCCTGCGCCTTTACGCTCTGGCCGCCCTGCTCGGCGGCACCGCGCTATTGCCCGCCGCGGCGCCCGCCCAACCGCCGACGCAGCAAGCCGCCGCGCAAGCCCTCGTCGGCAAATGGCGGCACCAGACCATGCTGCGCACCGTCGACGGCCAGGCGCTGCCGCCCCAGCCGTCCGGCGGCGCGGGCGTGGCCGAATTCCGCAGCGACGGCACCTGGTCGATGCAGGGCCCGGGCGCGCTTTCCAGCGGCACCTACCGCTGGCTCGACGCCAAGCGTATCGAGCAGACGCTGGAGCGATCCACCAGCGAATACGAGATCGGCGAGGCCTCCATCCGCTACGTGAAGATCCAGGGCGACCACCTGACGCTCACCCGCGTCCAGGACCGCAAGGAAATGGACAGGCTGATGCCGCCGGCCACGCCGGGCACCAAGCGTCCCGATCAGATGATCGTCACCAATCTCTTCACCCGCCTGCCCGCGGACTGATGCCTGCCGCCCCGGACGCAATCCGCTGGTAATCCAAATGCAGTATGGAAGGATGAAATCTTCTTTGCTACGCTGGGTCACCCTTGTGGAGGTCCCGTGACCATGCAACCCAAGATCCGAGTGCTTTGCGTGCAACCGTCATCGGTGATGGCCCGCTTCGCCTTCCTGGGCGTTGCGCTGCGTTGGTCGCTGGGCGCCACGCCCCGGCCGGCGCGACTGCGCATCGGCCCGCACGACCTGGCGCCGGTCGGCTCGGAAGCCGCGTTCTGGATGTTCGCGTTGCGCCACGCCCTGTCGTCGCAGTCGGTGTTGATCACGCGCGGCGACCACTGGGACGTCGCCGCCTCGATCGACGGCGACGAAATACGCGCCTTTGGCCGCAAGTTCGCGCTGCGCCAGTGTCTCTAGCGCAGCCAACCGCCCCCTTTCAATAGTCGACCCGCGGCTTGCGGTGGTAGGCCGCCAGTTGCTCCGCGGTCCAGCGCTGCCGCGCTTCCTCCTGGCAACAGCTGCGGAACACCCGCGCGCCCACGTCCAGGAAACGCCGTAGGTCGTCCTCGGTCAACTTGCCCTGCACCTGCATCAGGCAATCCGCGTAGGCGGACAGGATGCCATCCCAACCTTCGGGCTTGCCGGGCGCGATGGGCTTGCTGATCATGCGGGCCATCATTTCGTTATGGTCCATCATGTTGGTTCCCCCTGAAGCCCCGCCGTGGCCGCGCCGGTCGCGGCGGTATGACGGCACTAGCGGCAGCAAGCGCCATGCCCGCCACGCGGCGCACGGCAACGGGCAGGGCGAAGGGTGGAGAAATTACCAGCCGGGGCAGTACGGGCTTACCGCTCCTAGGGCCTGTTCACGCTACAAGGAGCCTCGCGCAGGCCCTAGAATTCGGGCAGGTCGAACACGGTATGCAGGGTGGAACTGGGCATCGGCACCGACGCCAGGTGCTCGCGCCCGTCATCGTCGGTCAGCACCCGCACCGGCCGCGAGGCCACGGACAGGCCGTCGACGCTGATCACGGTTTCGACCTCGGCGCCGGCCTTGATGGCCTCGATCACTTCGGAAGCCGCCGCCGTCACGGGGTCGCTGACCCAGCCGGGCACGCCGCGCTCGGCCAGCCCCCAGCGCACGTAGGCCACGTGGCCGCTGACGGCTTCTTTACGAACGGCGACGATTGCGTAAAACGACATCCAGGCCTCCCGAAAGTTGGTGGCCCGGATCGTATAACAACTTCACTGATCCGCGATGACAGGCGGCATCAGGGTTCGATGTCGATGGGCGCAAAGGATTTCACCAGATCGTCCAGCTGCTTGAGCTGGGTCAGGAACGGCTCCAGCTTGTCCAGCGGCAGGGCGCTGGGGCCGTCGCACTTGGCGTTCCTGGGGTCCGGATGGGCCTCCAGGAACAGGCCCGCCAGCCCCACGCCCATGCCCGCCCGCGCCAGTTCCGCCACCTGCTCGCGGCGGCCGCCCGAGGCCGCATCCAGGGCCGAGCGCTGCTGCAAAGCGTGGGTGACGTCGAAGATCACCGGCCGGTTGCCGGAAACCTTCTTCATGACGCCGAAGCCCAGCATGTCCACCACCAGGTTGTCATAGCCGAAACTGGTGCCGCGGTCGCACAGGATGATCTGCTGGTTGCCCGCCTCGGTGAATTTCTCGACGATGTTGAGCACCTGGGTGGGGCTGAGGAACTGCGGTTTCTTGATGTTGACGACGCGGCCGGTCTTGGCCAGCGCCACCACCAGGTCGGTCTGGCGCGCCAGGAACGCCGGCAGCTGCAGGATGTCGGCCACTTCGGCCACGGGCGCCGCCTGCCAGGGTTCGTGCACGTCGGTGATCACCGGCACGCCGAAGTTCTGCTTGACCGCCTCGAAGATCTTCATGCCCTCTTCCAGGCCCGGGCCGCGGTAGGAGTGGATCGACGAGCGGTTGGCCTTGTCGAACGACGCCTTGAACACGTAGGGGATGCCCAGCCGGGTGGTCACGCGCTGGTATTCCTCGCAGGCGCGCAGCGCGAGATCCTTGGATTCCAGCACGTTGATCCCGCCGAACAGCACGAAAGGCTGGTCGTTGGCGCAGGTGATGGAGGGCGAGATGACGACTTCCGGGGCGGTCATGGGAGAGCGATCCTGTAAAGGTGTAGCGGGTGATAGAGCGTAATGTACAACCTGCCCGCCCCGGATCCGGCCCCCAACCGCCCCTTTTTTGCGGCGCCTCAGCGGCTGGCGGTCATGCGGCGCAGCACGCCGTCGCGCAGGACGTAATGATGGAACAGCGCCGCCACGGCGTGGATACAGGCCAGCACGATGATGCTCCAGGCCACGGTGTTGTGCAGGCCGCCGAAAAAGCGCCGCTGCTCGTGGTCGATGCTGACCAGCGTGGGGATGTCGAACAGGCCGAAGAACGCGAACGGCTCGCCCTGCGCCCAGCGGAACAGGAAGCCCAGCACGATCTGCGCCGCCAGCAGCAGGTACAGCAGCCCGTGCATGCCGGCGCCCGCCAGCCGCAGCCAGCCGCCCGAGGCCGGCGGCAGGTGCCGGCCGCGGCTCAGCCGCCAGACCACGCGCAGCACGAATACCGCCGCGAACAGCAGCCCGAAGGAGATATGCACCGATTGCAGCAGGCGCCGCGTCGGCGTGCCGCGCGGCAGGAAGCCCCAGATCTCGGCCAGGGCGAACAGGCCGACGACCAGGATCACCGTCAGCCAGTGGAAAGCGATCGTCGCCCGGTCATAGTGCGGGGTGCCGGCGGAAGCTGGCGGCGTCATCGTGGCAGTCACAAGATACACTCGTTGGCAGGAAGCAATACCCGCGAGCGTATTGAGAACAGACTTACGACAACCTGATTCATGGACACCGATACCCTGCAAGGCCGGCTCGAATTCCTGCGGCAAGCCGAAAAGCTGAAAGACGTCCTGCGCAGCGCCCACAGTTCGGGCGGACGCCAGGAGAGCACGGCCGAACACACCTGGCGCCTGTGCCTGATGGCGATGATGCTCGAAGACGGCCTGGCGGACCTGGATTTCGCCCGGATCCTGCGGCTGTGCGTGGTGCACGACCTGGGCGAGGCCATCCATGGCGACATCCCGGCGACGCAGCAGGCCACGGGCGCCGACAAGGGCGCCCAGGAACGGCTCGACCTGCTGCAGCTGGCCGCCCCGCTGGACGCCGCGGCGCGCGCGCGGCTGCTGGCGCTGTGGGACGACTATGAAAACGCCGGCTCGCCCGAGGCCCGGGCCGTCAAGGCGATGGACAAGCTGGAGACGCTGCTGCAACATAACCAGGGCGCCAATGCCCCGGATTTCGACTATGCGTTCAACCTGGACTACGGCCGCAAGCACACCGACGCCCTGCCCCTGTTCCGC
>NZ_CYTU01000003.1:343325-355882 GCF_001299375.1 Achromobacter sp. 2789STDY5608621
TCGAACGCTTCCAGGAACCCGACCTGCACGGCAAGCTGGTCAACCGCATCGTCAACGGCGACGTCGTGGTGGACCAGGAGATCGTCACCCGCAACTTCGCCGACGGCCCCGGCGAGATCGACGTCGTCGCGATCTACGAAGTGCGCGGCCAGCACATCGCCCGGGCCTGGTTCAAGCTCGGCCAGCCGCGATTACACGCCAGACCGGCATAGCGACGCCTCCACCAGGTGAGAAAAGCATGGGATTCCTAGACTCGCTGTTCCGGCGCAAGCCCACGCAAGACCAGTTCGCCACGCTTTTCATCGCCGCCGTCCGGCAACGGGGCTACAACGGCGAGCTCACCTACAAGGCCGATGAATTCCGCCTGCTGCACGGCGACAGCGCCTACTTCAACCTGCACAACGCCTACCACGCCTATTGCGACGCCCGCGGCGGCCAGCGCCAGGGCGCCTTGCAGGGCTACGTCTCCACCCTGCTCAGCAGCGGCCAGGCCATGCCGCACTCGCTGGCCGACGCCCGCCCCCTGCTGCGCCCGGTGATCCGCGGCCGCAGCGCCGTCGAGGCCGTGCGCATGCACCACCTGCGCAACGACGGCAACGACGCGGCGTTCCAGCCCGCCCTGCGCCCGTTTGGCGACGACTGCGTGGTGCTGCTGGCGCTGGACCGGCCGGAATCCATCGCCACCCTCACCAACGGGCCCGAGGCCTCGTGGGGCATCACGTTCGACGAAGCGCTGGCGATCGCCATCGACAACCTGCGCGATTCGGCCGACAACTTCGTGGAGGTGGCGCCCGGCGTCTACGGCGGCGGCTGGGAGGACGGCTACGACATCAGCCGCGTGCTGCTGCCCGACATGCTGGAGCGCGTCCCGGTGCGCGGCCGGCCGGTCTTCATGATGCCGACGCGCGACCTGCTGCTGGTCAGCGGCGACAACGACGACGAAGGCCTGATGAAGATGGTCGAGCTGTGCCAGCAGGTCATCCCGCACGGCCGTCCCGTGTCGCCCTGTATGTATCGCTATGGCGAGGCCGGCGTCGAGCGCTTCGCGCCGCCGCACGATGAGCTGCGGCAGCGCCAGGCCCACCTGGGGCGCATGCTGGCCAAGGGCGACTACGACGCCCAGAAAGAGGCGCTGGACCATCTCTACGAGGAACAGGGCGTCGACGTGTTCGTCGCCACCTACAACCTGTTCGCGCAGAACGGCGACGCCGACGCCTCGTTCTCGCTGGCGACCTGGACCCGCGGCGTGGACACCTCGCTGCCCGAGGTCGACCGCCTGGCGCTGGTGCGTCCGGACGCGGCCGACGAGATCGGCGAAGTCCGGGTGGTCGGCTGGGAACAGGCCCTGGCTTTGCTGGCGCCGCTGCTCGAACGCGAGAACCTCTACCCGGTCCGCTACCGCACCCGCGGCTTTCCCAGCGATGCGCAGCTGGCCCAGCTGCGGGCCATGGATTGACCGGGGCCAGTCCGCCCCGCTCCCTACGCTTGCGAGGCCGGTTCGCTCACCAGCCGGTAGGCCAGCGCCCCAATGATCGCGCCGACGATCGGCGCCACCCAGAACAGCCATAGCTGCTCCAGCGCCCAGCCGCCCACGAACAACGCGGGGCCGGTGGAACGCGCCGGGTTCACCGACGTATTGGTGACCGGAATGCTGACCAGGTGAATCAGCGTCAGCGCCAGGCCGATGGGAATGGCGGCGAAGCCGGCCGGCGCCCGCTTGGCGGTGGCGCCCAGGATCACGAACAGGAAGCCCGCCGTCATCACGATTTCGGTGACCAGCGCGGCCGCCATCGAGTACTTGCCGGGCGAATAGGCGCCGTAGCCGTTGGCGGCGAAATGGCTGCCCTTGAGGTCGAAGCCCAGCTTGCCGTCGGCGATCACCGCCAGCACCGCCGCCGCGGCGATGGCGCCCAGCACCTGCGCCACCACGTACGGCAGGATCTCGCGCGCCGGGAACCGGCCGCCGGCCACCAGCCCGACCGTGACAGCGGGATTGAAGTGCCCGCCCGAAATATGGCCGACCGCGAACGCCATGGTCAGCACCGTCAGGCCGAACGCCAGCGCCACGCCGGCGAAACCGATGCCCAGCTGCGGAAACCCGGCCGCCAGCACCGCCGCGCCGCAACCGCCCAGCACCAGCCAGAAGGTGCCGAAGAATTCCGCGCCGCAGCGCTTCGATAGGGGATACATGACTTGCCTCCGCAACAGAAAACCCGACGGTAGCCCGCGACGCGAATTGCGACTTTCAAACAATGCAAATTCGTTTTGATTCTTGACAGTACTTGACGATCACCGCCCGGGCCATGATGCAATGCGGCTAGGCCGAACAGCCTGCCGCGGACAGCGCCCGCCCCCTGGACATGGCGCGGCGCCGGCCAGGAAAACGCCGATGGGCGACTGGCGGTATGCTTGGCCCACGCGCAGATATCCCGGTGCGCGTTGCCCATTTTTCCAATCCACGCCGCCATGATCCGACACGCCCTCGCGCTCTCCCTGCTGCTCTCTCCCGCCCTGGCCCTGGGCGCCTCCACGCCGGACTACATGGGCCAGTACGACCGCTGCCTGCGCGACGCGGGCGTCACCAACAACGGCACCGTGGGCGCCTGCGCGGAAGGCGTCTCGGCGGCCGCCAAGCGGGAAATCAACGCGCTCTACGCGCGGATCCAGGCGCGCCTGGCCAGCGATTTCCCGCAGGACGCGGCCAAGCTGGAACAGACCCAGAAGGCCTGGCTGGTCTATCGCAACGGCCAGTGCGACCTGGCCGGGGCGCATGTCGGCTCGCCCATGTACGAGTACTGCCCGATGCTGCTCAATATCAGCCGCGCCGCCGAACTGCGGGAACTGGCGGGCGACTGAACGGCACGACGCGCCGGCGCTTGCCGTGTCGCGGCGGGATTGGTAACTTTGCGGTGCTCGGCCTCGCGTTCCCCGTTTTTCGCACAGGACAGCGCCCACCATGACCATCGTCGTATACGCCGCCAACGCCCGCACCCTTTGGGAAACCATCCAGGCGGACATCGCCCCCATCAACGCCCGCACCACCACCAGCGGCAACAGCTGGCGCAAGGACGACAGCGGCCGCGCCACCAAGATCTACCGCGCCACGCCCACCGGCCAGCATGACGAACGCGCCTACTTCGTCGGCACCGTGCGCACCGGCCAACTGATGCTGCTGGACCTGCTGCCCGGCAGCGAAGCGCTGACCTGGCCGCTGTTCGGCGCCCTGCATGGCCACCTGTCCGGCATGCTGCTGGCGACGTATCCCGACGCCATCCTGTCGCTGAACCTGTTTCCCAACAAACCCACCGACGCATAAGAAACCACGCTGTGCTGCTGTTATCCGTATGTGTACTGGCCGCCGCATCGCTGGGCGTGCTGACGTGGCGCATCGTGCGCCGACCCGCCGGCAAGACGCGCGGCGACATGGCCCGCTCGGCCGCCGCCGGCGCCGCCCTGTTCGCCGCGCTCGGGCCGCCGATAGGCACCCTGGTCTTCGCGCTGTTCATGGCCATCTCCACGATAAGCGTCGAGGCGCTGTTCACGTCGATCTTCCTGGTGCCCTGGTCGTACCTGTACGGCGGCGTGCCCGCGCTGCTGTGCGGCCTGGTGGCGGGCGCCTGCCGCCCCGCCGCCGTGTCATGGCGCTCATATTGCTGGCCAGGGTTGCTGGGCGGTCTCTACGCCTTCGTTTTCCTGCTGGGCTTTGCGGTGCGCGACTACACCCTGCCTGAACTGGGCTTTCCGCTGTTCCTGGGCGGTCTGCCCGGACTGATAAGCGGCGCGGCCTGCGCGCGGGTGTTCTACGGCAAGCCGCAAGCCCCCGCCACCGCCGCCACCTGATCCACGCCTGCCCCACCCTGTTCTCCAATCACCCAATGGAAACACCCATGACGATCTCCCTGCCCCGCCTGTTCGCCGCCCTGGCCGCCAGCCTCTGCGCCGGCGCCGCCCTGGCCGCTCCCGCCACCTCCGTCGCCACCGCACAGGCCAAGCTGTCCGCCATGACGCCCGCCTCGAAAATCGAGTGCCACGCCACCGGCAGCAACGGCGCGCAATGCAGCGCCGACGGCTACACCGTGATGTACCTGGACAACTGCGGCGAAGGCGCCGCGTTCGGCTCGATCGCCGCCGACGGCGGCGTTGATTTGAATGACCGCGTCGACGGCCAGGGCAAGGTTGTCGCCCACGTGATGGATCGCCAGTTCGTCTGCATTCCCGCCATGGTGCGCAAGGGCGAGGAACAGCGCCACTACGTGATCGCCGTGCCCACCGCCAGCGTGCCCGCCTGCCGCGGCAATGACCTGTGCAAGGACGCCGACCTGCCGGTGGACTGGAAACAGGCCAAGCGCGGCCAGGCCTGCGAACGCACCAAGGCGGGCGACTACCAGGGCGACTGCGCGGCCGGCTGGGTCGACGTCGGCCAGATCGACCAGTACGAAACGCTGGCCCCCGCCAAGCCGGCCCGCTGAACGCCATGACGCGCCGCCTCGTCCCGATTGCCCTGCCGTTGATGGCGGCCCTGTCCGCTCCGGCCTGCGCGCTGGCCGCGAACGTCGTGGCGCAGCCCGACCCGCAAGCGCGCCAGCGGGTGGACCTGAGCGTGCGCATCGAAGGCGCGCCGGGCCCCTTCGAGCGCATCGACGGCCACGCCGACTACCGGGTCGAGAATCCGGACTGCGTGCCGCTGACCGCCGTCACCGGCGCCACGGTCGTTCCGGAGCAACGCGTGCCCGTCATATTCGAGCCCGCCGCCGATGGCGGCTATCGCGCCGAAATCCTGCTCGACCGCTTCCGCGGCGAGGACTATTACGGCAAGGGGGTGTGCCATTGGGCGCTGGTCGGCGTGACCGCCGATCTGCGCCATGGGCAGGTCGACTTCAGTCCGGCGATCCACCTGGCCGACATCGCCGCCGGCCGCGACGTGGTGAAGCACTTTTCGAACCAGTCATACGCCAACGCCGGCAACGCGCGCATCGACATCGGCGCCGACAGCGCCAGCGCCTTCAACGATCCGCAGGCGACGTTCCGCATCCGGCTGCACGCCGCGGCGCGCTAGCCGGCCGCGCGGCCGCGGGCGGACGGCGACGGGCCGCCGGTTCAGCCTTGCGCTATGCCGTAGTGCCGGTAGAACGCCGCAATAGGCGCCTCGGCCGCCAGCGCCCGCAGCGGAAAGCACCCCGCCAGCTCGCGGACATCGCCCGCTCGCGCCCAGCCCGCCTCGAACTCCCGCACGGCTTGCGTCCTCAACGCGCCATCGCGGCGCAGGAACTGCCCCCAGAGCGACACGTTGCGAAAGCGATCGCCCGCCAGGCGCAGGCTGCCGGCATAGTCCGCCGGGAAACAGCGCCGGTAGGCCGGCAGGTTGTACAGCCATGACGTTCCCACCACCCGCCGGGCTGCTGGCCGGTCCCGCCGGATGGCCTGAAACAGTGACCGCAATTCGTCGATTCTCAGCGGCAGGCGGCTGCCGCTCAAGGGCGATGCCGGCCCCGGCTCGGCATTGCGGAAATGCAGCCGCACGGTGGCGGCATCCTGCATGACGTAGGAAAAACAGCCGGACGTGTCCGCGCCCGGCCGGTCCGCCCCCAGCCGCAGGTAATAGCGATACGTCCAGTCGCCAATGTCCGGCGCGTCCACGAGCCCGTCGGCGTATTCCCGCCAGGCCGCGTGACCGGCATCGAAATCCCGACCCAGCCCAAACCGGATATAGACAGTGGTGTAGTCCAGCACGGCGCGCTCCAGGGAAATGCCCGCCAGGGCGCGCGCCGCCAGCGCAAAGCGCAGCTGCAGGTCAAAAAAGGCCTTGCCGTATTCCATCGCGAGCGGGTCCGCCAACGAAACGGCCCGCGGTCAGGCGGGCCGTTCCTCTTTCGATCAATTGCCGGCGGCGCGGCGCAGTCTGTCCAATTCGGCGCGGTTCAGGCGCTTGGCCTCGTCCTCGGCGTAATCGCGCTCGCCCACTTCGTACTTGCCGTCATACAGGCAGCTGCTGCGGCTCACCCGGCATTCGAGGCTGACGCGCGACGAATCGGGACCGGATGACGACGCCGGCGCCGACCAGACATTCAGGGGGGAGGAGGAAGAACAGCCTGCTGCGAGCCCGGCAAGCAACAACATCAATGCGCCGCGGCCAAGTGATTGAATCGACAACAATTTACCCTCGCTCGACAAGAAAAGCCTGAGGCCTCTTTATAACAAGCGAGGGAAATGCGGTACAGACGCCGCGGTACAGACGCGTTAGTCCGGGGCCTATCCTGCCTCTGTCGGCCGCCGTGCCGCTCCGGCGGCATTCAACCCATCCGCCCCATCAAGATTAATCAACCGATTGATCAACCGATTTATCAACCATTTGATTAATAAGGACATTCCAAAGGGAGCAAAATGAAAAAACCCCGAGACACAAGCATGTCTCGGGGTCGTGGGACAGTGTCGGCGCGGCGCCAATCACCATCCGAATAGGGTTGGTGCGAAGGAGGGGACTCGAACCCCTACACCTGTTACGGCGTCAGGACCTAAACCTGGTGCGTCTACCAATTTCGCCACCTTCGCGATAGGCCAAGCCCGCTATTGTAGCTTGCTTGTTAAAATCTTGCGTCATGAATCCGCGCCTCGATGCCCTGCACCCCTACCCGTTCGAAAAACTGCGCGCCCTGCTGGCCTCGGCCAGCGCGCAGCCGGACGGCCTGACGCCCATCAACCTGTCGATCGGCGAGCCCAAACACGCCGCGCCGGAGCGCGTCGCGCAGGCCATCCGCGACAGCCTTGGCGGGCTGTCGGTGTACCCGTCGACCAAGGGCGATCCCGCGCTGCGCCAGGCCATCGCCAACTGGCTGGCGTCGCGCTACAGCATTCCGGCACCGGACGCCGAGACCCAGGTGCTGCCGGCGCTGGGCTCGCGCGAAGCGCTGTTCGCCTTCACCCAGACGGTGATCGATCCGGCGGCCGGGTCGGTGGTGATCTGCCCCAACCCGTTCTACCAGATCTACGAGGGCGCCACGCTGCTGGCCGGCGCCACGCCCTACTACGTCAACGCCGACGCGCTGCGCAATTTCGCCTGCGACTGGAACCAGGTGCCGGACGAGGTCTGGAAAAAGACCCGCATGGTGTTCGTCTGCTCGCCCGGCAACCCGGCCGGCAACGTCATGACGCTGGACGAATGGGAAGACCTGTTCGCCCTGTCCGACCGCCACGGCTTCGTGATCGCCTCCGACGAGTGCTATTCCGAGATCTACCTGGACGAAGGCAATCCGCCGCTGGGCGGCCTGCAGGCGGCGCGCCGCCTGGGCCGCAACGACTACCGCAACCTGGTGGCGTTCTCCAGCCTGTCCAAGCGCTCGAACGTGCCGGGCCTGCGCTCTGGTTTCGTGGCGGGCGACGCCGCGCTGATCGGCCGCTTCCTGCGCTACCGCACGTATCATGGCAGCGCCATGAGCCCGCTGGTGTCGGCGGCCAGCATCGCCGCCTGGACCGACGAGGCCCACGTCAAGGACAACCGCCGCCTGTACCGCGAGAAATTCGAGGCCGTGCTGCCGATCCTGCGGAACGTGCTGGACGTGCAGCGTCCCCAGGCCTCGTTCTACCTGTGGGCGGCCACCCCGGGTTCGGATACCGCGTTCGCGCGCGACCTTTATGGCCGTACCGGTGTTACCGTGCTGCCGGGCAGTTTCCTGGCGCGCGAAGCGCACGGCGTGAATCCTGGGCAGGGGCGCATCCGCCTGGCCCTGGTGGCGCCTTTGGCCGACTGCGTGCAGGCGGCCGAACGCATCGCCCATTTCGTACATACTTCCGTTTGATCAACCTTTTTTGAAAAGCTGAGCCGCTATGACTCTCGACCTGCAGACCACCATCGAAAAAGCCTGGGACGACCGGGCCAACCTGTCGCCCTCCGACGCCAGCGCCGAAGTGCGCGAAGCCGTCGAACACACCATCGACGGGCTGGACCTGGGCCGCCTGCGCGTGGCCGAGAAAATCAACGACGACTGGGTCGTGCACCAGTGGATCAAGAAGGCCGTGCTGCTGTCGTTCCGCCTGTACGACAACGCCATCATGGGCCAGGCCCCGCTGCAGTTCTACGACAAGGTGCCGCTCAAGTTCTCGGAATACGGCGACAACGCCTTCAAGCAAGGCGGCTACCGCGTGGTGCCGCCCGCCGTCGCCCGCCGCGGCGCCTTCATCGGCCGCAACGTGGTGCTGATGCCCTCGTACGTCAACATCGGCGCCTACGTCGATGAAGGCACCATGGTCGACACCTGGGCCACCGTCGGCTCGTGCGCCCAGATCGGCAAGAACGTCCACCTGTCCGGCGGCGTCGGCATCGGCGGCGTGCTCGAGCCGCTGCAGGCCAACCCCACCATCATCGAAGACAACTGCTTCATCGGCGCCCGCTCGGAAGTCGTCGAAGGCGTGATCGTCGAAGAGAACTCGGTGCTGGCCATGGGCGTGTATCTGTCGCAAAGCACCAAGATCTATGACCGCGCCACGGGCAAGATCACCTACGGCCGCGTGCCGTCGGGCTCGGTGGTGGTGCCGGGCTCGCTGCCCTCGGCCGACGGCTCGCACAGCCTGGCCTGCGCCGTCATCGTCAAGCGTGTCGACGCGCAGACCCGCGCCAAGACCAGCATCAACGATCTGCTGAGGGCGTAAATGTCGGCCACGGTTGTTCTGGATCTGGTCAAGGACCTGATCGCCCGTCCGTCGGTCACCCCGGCGGACGCCGATTGCCAGGCGACGCTGGCGGCGCGCCTGGCGCCGCTCGGCTTCACCTGCGAAACCATCGCCCAGGGCGGCGTCACCAACCTGTGGGCGCGCCGTGGCAACACCGCGCCGCTGGTGGTCTTCGCCGGCCACACCGACGTGGTGCCGCCGGGCCCGCGCGCGAAGTGGGAAAGCGACCCGTTCGTGCCCACCGAGCGTGACGGCTACCTGTACGGCCGCGGCGCCGCCGACATGAAGAGTTCGATCGCCGCCTTCGTGGTGGCGGCCGAGGAATTCGTGGCGGCCCACCCGCAGCACGGCGGCTCGATCGCCCTCCTGATCACGTCCGACGAGGAAGGCCCGTCGATCGACGGCACCGCCATCGTCTGTGACGCGCTCAAGGCGCGCGGCGAGCAGATGGACTACTGCATCGTCGGCGAACCCACCTCGGGCGACGTGCTCGGCGACACCTGCAAGAACGGTCGCCGCGGCTCGCTGTCGGGCACGTTGACGGTCAAGGGCATCCAGGGCCACGTGGCCTACCCGCACCTGGCGCGCAACCCGGTGCACCAGCTGGCGCCGGCGCTGGCCGAGATCGTCGCGATCGAATGGGACCAGGGCAACGAGTACTTCCCGCCGACCACGTTCCAGGTCTCGAACCTGAACTCGGGCACGGGCGCCACCAACGTGGTGCCGGGCGACGCCGTGGCGCTGTTCAACTTCCGCTTCGCCACCGCCAGCACGCCGGAAAGCCTGCAGGCGCGGGTGCACGAAGTGCTGGACCGCCATGGCCTGGAATACACGCTGGACTGGGAACTGGGCGGCGAGCCCTTCCTGACCCCGCGCGGCTCCCTGACCGATGCGCTGGTCAAGGCCATCCGCGAGGAAACCGGCGTGACGGCCGAGCTGTCGACCACCGGCGGCACGTCCGATGGCCGCTTCATCGCCAAGATCTGCCCGCAGGTCATCGAGTTCGGCCCTTGCAACGCCACGATCCACAAGGTCAACGAGCGCATCGAGCTGGCCTCGCTGGACCCGTTGAAAAACATCTATCGGCGCACGCTGGAAAACCTCCTGCCCGCCAAGTAAAAAGCCTCTCATGTATCAATCCGCCCGCCAAGAACTGCTGACCCTGCGCGACCTGATCCGCTATGGCGTATCGCGCCTGAACGCCGCCCAGGTGGCGCTGGGACACGGCAGCGACAACGCCTGGGACGAGACGGTCTATCTGGTCCTGCACGCGCTGCACCTGCCGCTGGACACGCTGGAGCCCTTCCTGGACGCCCGCGTGCTCAGCGAGGAACGCAACCGCGTGCTGGAGCTGATCGACCGCCGCGTCACCGAGCGCGTGCCGGCCGCGTATCTCACCAACGAGGCCTGGCTGCGCGGGCATCGCTTCTACGTGGACGCGCGCGTCATCGTGCCGCGCTCGCCCATCGCGGAGCTGCTGGACGAAGGCCTGTCGCCCTGGGTACAGGACGCGCAGGCCGTCGACAGCGTGCTGGACATGTGCACGGGTTCGGGCTGCCTGGCGATCCTGTCGGCGCTGGCCTTCCCCTATGCCCAGGTGGACGCCGTCGACGTGTCGCCCGACGCGCTCGAGGTCGCCCGCCGCAACGTCGACGACTACGGCCTGGCCGACCGGCTGGCGCTGCACCAGAGCGATCTGTTCGACAACCTGCCCGAACGCCAGTACGACGTGATCGTCTGCAACCCGCCCTACGTCAACAGCGGCTCGATGGACGTGCTGCCGCAGGAATACCGCCACGAGCCGCAGCTGGCCCTGGCTGGCGGCACAGATGGCATGGACCTGGTGCGCCGCATCCTGCAGGCCGCGCCGCGCTACCTGTCGGAGAACGGCGTGCTGGTGCTGGAAATCGGCCACGAGCGCGATTTCTTCGAAGCCGCCTTCCCTGAGCTGTCGCCGGTGTGGCTGGATACGGAAGAAGCCTCCGACCAGCTGCTGCTGCTGACCCGCGAACAGTTGACCACGTGATCCGCGCCTCTGGATTGACCCTGCGCCGCGGCACCAAGGTGCTGCTGGACGATGCCGAATTCGTGGTGCACCCGGGCGAGCGCGTCGGCATCGTCGGCAAGAACGGCGCCGGCAAGTCATCGCTGTTCGCGCTGCTGACCGGCGCGCTGGACCTGGACGCCGGCAACCTGGCGCTGCCGGCCGGCTGGCGCATCGCCAGCGTCGAACAGGAACTGCACGCCGACGACCGCCCCGCGCGTGAATTCGTCATCGACGGCGACACCCCGCTGCGCGCGCTGCAGGCGCGCCGCGCCGAACTCACCGACGACCAGGGCACGCAGATCGCCGAGGTCGAGGCGGCGCTGGTCGAGGCCGGCGCCTGGAGCGCGGCCTCGCGCGCCGAACAGCTGCTGGCCGGCCTGGGCTTCAAGCCGGCCGAATGGAGCCAGCCGGTGGCGAGCTTCTCCGGCGGCTGGCGCATGCGCCTGGCGCTGGCGCGCGCGCTGATGGCGCCGTCCGAGCTGCTGCTGCTGGACGAGCCCACCAACCACCTGGACCTGGACGCCATGCTGTGGCTGGAGAAATGGCTGGCCGCCTATCCCGGCACCGTCATGCTGATCTCCCACGACACCGAGTTCCTGGACGCGGTGGCCAAGTCCATCCTGCATTTCGATCACGCCAAGCTGGTGCGCTACCGCGGCGGCTACGGCGACTTCCTGACGCAGCGCGCCGAGCGCCTGCGCCAGACCAACATCGCCTACGAGCGCCAGACCCGCGAAACCGCGCGCCTGCAAGGCTTCATCGACCGCTTCAAGGCCAAGGCCTCCAAGGCCAAGCAGGCCCAGAGCCGGGTCAAGGCCCTGGCGCGCATGCAGGTGCTGGCGCCGCTTCAGGCCGAGGCCGGCATCGACATCCGCATCCCCTCGCCCGAGCAGGTGCCGGATCCGCTGCTGACGCTGGAACACCTGTCGGCCGGCTATACCGACGCGGCCGGCAACGATGTGCCGATCCTGCGCGACGTGACGCTGATGGTGCGCGCCGGCAGCCGCGTCGGCGTGCTGGGCGCCAACGGCGCCGGCAAGAGCACGCTGATCAAGACCCTGGCCGAGGAACTGCCGGTGCAGGCCGGCGAACGCCGCGCCTCGCGCGGGCTGGCGATCGGCTACTTCCACCAGCACCAGCTCGACATGCTGGACGTGGACAGCACGCCGCTGGCCCACCTGGCGCGGCTGTCGCCGGAAACCCGCGAGCAGGAGCTGCGCAATTACCTGGGCGGCTTCGGCTTCTCGGGCGACACGGTCAACAGCAAGGTCGGCCCGATGTCCGGCGGCGAAAAGGCTCGCCTGGCGCTGTCGCTGATCGTCTGGCAGAAGCCCAACCTGCTGCTGCTGGACGAACCCAGCAACCACCTGGACGTCGAGACGCGCGAGGCCCTGGCCGCCGCGCTGGCCGAGTTCGGCGGCAGCATGCTGCTGGTCTCGCACGATCGCCACCTGCTGCGCACCACCGTGGACAGCTTCTGGATCGTGGCCGACGGCGCCGTGCGCGAATTCGACGGCGACCTGGAGGACTATCGCGACTGGCTCGCCGCCCGCAACGCCGGCGAACGCGCCGAGGCCGCCCGCGAAAACGCCGAGAACGGCGAGGCCGTGGTCGACCGCAAGGCGCAACGCCGCGCCGAGGCCGAACAGCGTCAACGCCTGTCGGCGCTGCGCAAGCCGCTGGAAGCCAAGCTGGCCAAAGTCGAGACCGAGATGGAGAAGCTGCGCGTCAAGCTGCAGGCGCTGGACGGCGTCATCGCCGACCCGGACCTGTATTCCGATGCGCGCCGCGCCGAACGCCAGAAGGTCATGGCCGAGCACGGCGAACACGGCAAGCGCCTGGAAAC
>NZ_CYTU01000003.1:355991-372098 GCF_001299375.1 Achromobacter sp. 2789STDY5608621
GGGCGCGCGCCGTCCGCGCTTTCCCGCGACAGTGAAACACGCATTAACAATAATAATTATCATTTATAATATTCAGCGAATCTGACTCTATCTGGCGCCCGCCGTCAGCGACATGTCTTCGCTTACCGATGTATTTCTCCGGCACTACCGCGAAGTGCTGGGCTTCCTGGCCATGCGCACCGGCTCGCGCGACGTGGCCCAGGACTGCGCCCAGGACACGTGGATCAAGCTGGCCGAGTTCAAGGACAGGACCCTTCCGGACAACGACCGCGCCTATGTCTTCCGGGTGGCGGCCAACATCGCCACCGACTGGCATCGCCGGCGCGGCCGTGAAATGGGCGCGGTCGCCGACTACGCCGCCGCGCAGCCGCCGGCCTTCGAGGCCGACACGCTGGAGGTCGCCTCGGCCAACCAGTTGCTGCGCCGGCTCGAAGCCGCCCTGCTGCGCCAGCCGCGCCGCAGCCTCGACGTGTTCGTCCTGCATCGCCACGAAGGCCTGACCTACCGCGCCATCGCCGAACGCTTCGCCATCTCGGTCAGCGCGGTCGAAAAGCACATGATGCGCATCCTGCTGGCCTGCGACCAGGCCCTGACCGCGTGAACAAGGCCGCCGCCCACGGCAACGCCACGGCCGCCGACGAACAGGCCTCGCGCTGGGTCATCCGCCACAGCGGCCAGCCGCTGGACGCGCAGACGCAGGCCGAATTCGACACTTGGTACCACGCCGATCCCCGCCATGCCGCCGCCTACGACCGCCTGGCGCGCGTCTGGCGCCGCATGGGCGAGATCGACCGAGGCAAGCTGACCGTCCGCCCGCCGCGCAAACGCCGCGCGCTACTGGCCCTGGCGCTGGTCACGGCCGCGGGCATGGCCGCCTATACCCTGCGCGACTTCCAGCCGGGCGCCGACTACGCCAGCGGCACGCAGCCGCTGCGCGTCGCGCTGCCCGACGGCTCGCGCGCCATCCTGGACGCGCATTCGGCCATCGCCTTGGACTTCGGACCGGGCAAGCGCGAAGTGCGTCTGCTGGCCGGCCAGGCCCTGTTCGAGGCGACGCCCCGCGGCGCCGATGGCCCCGCCTTCACGGTCGTCACCGCGGACGCCAGCGCCACCGCGCTGGGCACGCGCTACGCGGTCGCCCGCGATGCCGATGCGACCCGCGTCACCGTCTACCAGCATCAGGTGGCGGTGCAATGCCAGGCCTGCGCCGACGGGCAGCCACAGATCCTCGAACCGGGGCAACGCATCACGGTCTCGGCCGGCGGCATGATCCGCGACCCGGCGCCGCGCGAAACCGCCCCCGCCTGGAGCCAGGGACTGCTGGCCTTCAACGACACCGCGCTGCCCGACGCCGCCGCGCAGCTGGCGCGCTACACCGGCAAGCGCATCCTGGTGCTGGGCGAACTGGCGCGCGGCACCCGCGTGTCCGGCACGGCGAGCATCGCCGATCCCAAGCGCGCGCTCGACCTGCTGCTGGCGCAGACCAAGGTCGGCATCACCGATCTGCCCGGCCTGCTGATCCTGCGCTGAGGGATTTCTCTTGCAGGGCTGGCGGGTTCGGCGCGATCCGCATGGCCGGGCATCGCCTGCACCTCAGGCGCATCAGCTTCCCGCGACGCCGCCCTTTCACGCTCCCCGCTACTCGCGATATCCCGGACTGCGCTCGCCGTCTTCCGCTGGGATTCTCAATCAGTAAATAAGAATCAATATAAATTATTCATCAACTTTGCAATGAGGGGTTGCGTCCTACGCCGCGTCCTACGGCTGACATCAACACAGCGTAGGACGTTTTCATGCCTTTCCCTCTTGACCGCAAACGCCGGCCCAGCGCCTCGGCCGCCCTTCTTTGCGTCATGCTGGCCATTGCCGCGCCCGTCATCGCCCAGCCGCCCGCGCGCACCATTGTGTATGACATTCCGTCGCAGGCGCTGGGCGACGCCCTGCTCGCGCTCGGCCGCCAATCGGGCCTGGAGATCTCGTTCCCGCCAGCCGCCGTGGCCGGCAAGGTATCGCCCACCCTGCAAGGCGAGTATTCCGCCCTGCTGGCGCTGGACCGCCTGCTGGCCGGTTCCGGCCTGGCCCTGCGCGCCGACGGCCCGGGCCGCTACATCGTCTTCGTCGACAAGACCCATCCCTTCTCCACCTCTCGGCTGGAGCCGGTGCGGGTCTACGGCGAGCAGGCCGGCGAACGCATCTACAGCCAGGAAGAGATCGCCGAAACGCCGTCGTCCAACCGCGACCTGAGCACGCTGGTGGCCAGCCACCCGGCGGTGCGCACCAACCCAGGCGTCAGCGGCTCGCAGAACCGCGGCTCGCTCAACGTCGAAGACATCTCCTTCCACGGCTCCAGCCCCTACCAGAACCTGTTCCAGATCGACGGCATCGACGCCACCAACCGCGTCGACCCGGCCAGCAAGAACCTCAACCTGCAGGTCGGCAACGTCCCCAGCAACCCGCAGTCGTACTTCGTCGACACCAGCCTGCTGGAGGCGGTGCGCGTGTACGACAGCTTCGTGCCGGTCGAATACGGCCGCTTCACCGGCGGCGTGGTCGATGCGCGCCTGCGTCGCTTCTCCGGCGAGAACCACCTGAAGTTCGACTACCGCTGGAACACCTCGAAGATGACGCAACAGCAGGTGTCCGAGGGCGAGGAGAACAGCTGGGCGCAGGGCCAGCCCGGCTATTCGCCCGAATGGAAGAAGCGCTTCTATTCGGCCGTGGGCGATTTCGCCTTCAACGACAAATCCGGCGTGGTGCTGGCCATGTCGCGCCGCGAATCCGACATCACGCGCTGGAACATGGGGGTGGACGACAAGGGCCAGCCGCAACAGGGCCAGGACACCTACCGCGACCGCGTCGACAACTTCCTGGGCAAGTTCAGCGTGCGCGCCAGCGCCGACACCACCGCCGACCTGACGCTCAAGTACAGCGACCGCAGCGAGACCTTGTCGAGCTACCTGTTCCGCGACACGCACTGGGACAACAACCACGGCGCCTACGGCCTGAGCGGCAACCTGGACCACCTGTTCCAGGGCGGCCGCGTCTCGCTGCAGGCCGGCTGGGACCATGCCACCAGCGATCGCCAGTCGGTCGGCGATGAACTGGTGACCTATCAACCCTACAGGCTGCCGCAATACACCGCGGGCGGCTTCGGCAAGGAGCAGACGCGGCAGGACACCTGGACCCTCAAGGGCCGCATCGATCTCGATCCCGTGCGCACCGGCATCTTCACCCACAGCCTGTACGCGGGCGCCGACCTGCAGCAGATCGACGCCGGCTTCAAGCGCTTCCAGGATTCGTATTCGTTCCGCCGCGCCTACAACAACAAGGGCACCTACCAGGACTTCAGCAAGGTCCACTACCTGCCCGGCACGGTCAACGTGAAATACAACATGGCCAGCGTGTACCTGTCCGACCGCATCGAATGGCAACGGCTGGCGCTGGATGCGGGCGTGCGCTACGACCGCGAGACCTTCCTGGGCAACACCAACCTGTCGCCGCGCACGCGCCTGGAATGGGACGTGCTGGGCTCGGGCGACACGCTGCTGAGCGCGGGCTGGTCGCGCTACTACGGCAGCGAGGTGCTGGAAACCGCGCTGGAAGCCGAGCGCAGCCGCCTGCGCCGGCAGGTGCTCGACAGCAAGGGAAGGCCCGTGACCGACGGCGGCAAGGAATACTTCGTGGACTACCGCGGCCTGCGCATGCCCTACGACGACGAATGGGCGGTCTCGCTGCGCCAGCGCATGGCGGGCATCGAGGGCCTGCTGAGCTACGTGCACCGCAATGGCCGCGACCAATGGACCAAGAGCGGCACGCAGGCCACGGGCTACACCTACAACAACGACGGCTTTTCCACCACCGACGGCGTCAGCCTGACGCTGCGCACGCTGGAACCCTGGCGCCTGGGTCCGACGCGCTGGAACATGCAGGCATCGTGGAGCTGGCAGAAGCGTAAGACCAACGGCGACCTGGTCACCGGCTACACGGCCGATGCGCGCGATCCGGATGACCGGGTGATCTACAACGGCTCGGAGATCCGCGCCATCGACCTGCCGCCCAGCACCTTCTACCAGCCCCAGGTCGCTACGCTCACGCTGATCGGCGCCTACCCGCGCGCCGGCCTGACCTGGAGCAACAAACTGAACTGGCGCAGCAAGCGCGACGCCACCATCCACGTCGGCGTCGGTCCGCGGCCGGATTACCTGGACCGCTACGAATCCGGCGAGCTGCCGTCGTACTGGACCTGGGACACCAAGCTGGCGTGGCAGCCGACCTTCGCGCGCAACCTGGAATTCACGGTGGAAGTGCTGAACCTGCTGAACCGCATGCCGGCGGTCACGGCCAGCAATCCCAACCTGAAGACCAACCGCAGCACGTTCCAGTCGGGACGCGAGCTGTGGTTGCAGGTGGGGTATCGGTTCTGAAGCGGCGCCCGCCCCTTCCCTTGGTCTGAACTTGCAGGTGCATGCAGGGTTTTCGCCGTCCGGGCGCTGAGGTCTGCCGCCGCCCGGCGCGTCCTCTGGCTGAATTCAAAACAGCCAGAGGTGCCCCATGCTTTTCTCCTTTACTCCTTCGTCCAGGCGCCGCTACGGCGCCTGGGCCACAGCCGTCTGCACGGCGCTGACCTGGGCCGCGCCGTCAGCGGCCCAGCGCGCCCCGCTCGCCCACGTCTACGACATTCCCGCCCAAGCGCTCGGTGACGCGCTGCTGGCGCTCGGCCGCCAGGCCGGCCTGGAAATCTCCTTCCCGCCGGCCGCCGTCGCCGGCAAGGTCTCGCCCGCCCTGCAAGGCGAGTATTCGGCGCTGCTGGCGTTGAACCGCCTGCTGGCCGGCTCCGGCCTGGCGCTGCGCGCCGATGGGCCGCGGCGCTATATCGTCTTCGCCGACAAGGCCACGCCGTTCTCGGCGTCGCGGCTGGAGCCGGTGCGGGTCTACGGCGAGCAGATCGGCGAACGCATCTATAGCCGCGAGGAAATCGCCGCGACGCCCTCGTCCAATCGCGATCTGAGCACGCTGGTGGCGACGCATCCGGCGGTGCGTACCGATCCGGGCGCGGCCAGTTCACAAAACCGAGGCTCGCTCGACGTGGAAAGAATTTCATTTCACGGCGCCAGCCCCTACCAGAATCTGTTCCAGATCGACGGCACGGACGCCACCAACCGGGTGGACCCGGCCAGCCGCAACCTGAACCTGCAGATTGGCAACGTGCCCAGCAATCCGCAGTCGTACTTCATCGACACCCACCTGATCGACCAGGTCCGGGTGTACGACAGCTTCGTGCCGGTCGAGTACGGCCGCTTCACGGGCGGCGTGGTCGATGCGCGCCTGCGCCGCTTTTCCGGCGAGAACCACCTGCAATTCGATTACCGCTGGAACACCTCGAACATGACCCGACAGCAGGTCGCTCAAGGAGAAGAAACCAAATGGGCGCAAGGCAGCCCTGGATACTCGCCAGCGTGGACGAAACGCTTTTACTCGGCCGTGGGCGATATCGCTTTCAACGACAAGTCTGGTGTGGTGCTCGCCCTGTCGCATCGGCAATCCGACATCACTCGCTGGATCATGGGCGCGGACGACAAGGGCGAGCAGCCCCTGGCTACCCAGAACACCTATCGTGACCGCATCGACAATTTCCTGGGCAAATTCAGCGTGCTGGCCAGCGCTGATACCACGGCCGACCTGACGTTGAAGTACAGCGACCGCAGCGAAAGGCTGGCCAGCAATACCTTCCGCGACACGCACTGGGACAACAACCATAGCGCCTATGGCCTCAACGGCAATCTGGAGCGGCAATTGCAAGGCGGACGATTGACGTTGCAGGCAGGCTGGGACCGTGCCAGCAGCAACCGCCAATCGGTCGACAACGAATTCGTCACCCACGTGGTGTACAAGCTGCCGAAATACACCACGGGCGGCTTCGGCAAGGAACAGACGCGGCAGGACAGCTATACCCTCAAAGGCCGCATCGACCTGGATCCGTGGAACACCGGCGCGTTCACGCATACCTCCTATGCCGGCGTCGATCTGAACCAGATAACCGCCGGGTTCGAGCGCTTGCGGGATTCCTATTCCTACAAGCGCACCTACAACGGCGCCGGCGCCTACCGGGACAGCAACAAGAGCCACAACCTGCCCGGCACCGTCAATGTCAGGTACCACATGGCAAGCCTGTACCTGTCCGATCGCATCGAATGGCGCAGGTTGGCCCTGGATGCTGGCCTGCGATATGACCAGGAGAGCTTCCTCGGCACCCACAACGTGTCGCCGCGCACCCGCCTGGATTGGGACCTGTTCGGCGCCGGCGGCACCCTCCTGAGCGCGGGATGGTCGCGTTACTACGGCGCCGAGGTGCTTGAAACCGCCCTGGAAGCCGAACGCCATCGCCTGAGCCGCCTGGAGATCGACGGCAAGGGCAATCCCGTTGACGATGGCGCCAAGCCCTATAGGGTGGATTACGACGGATTGCGGCTGCCCCATGACGACGAATGGGCGGTTTCGCTGCGCCAGCGTCTGGCCGGGCTGGAAGGCCAGCTGAGCTATGTGCACCGCAACGGCCGGGACCAGTGGACCAAGCGCAGCACCGGCATTGGCAGTTACCGGTACACCAATGACGGCCGATCCACCACTGACAGCGTCACCCTGGCACTCAGCACGCTGGAGCCGTGGCGCGTCGGCAAGACCCGCTGGAACCTGCTGGCCACCTGGGGATGGCAAAAGCGCAAGACCAACAACGACCTGCTCAAGGGCTATGACGGCGATGCGCGCGATCCCGACGACCGCGTGATCTACAACGGCGCCGAGATCCGCGCGATCGACCTGCCGCCCACCAGTTTCTACCAACCCCAGGTCGCCGCGCTCACCCTGATCGGCGCCTATCCGCGCATGGGCCTCACCTGGAGCAACATGCTGAACTGGCGCGGCAGGCGCGATGCCACGATCTATGAAGGCCGGGGACCCAAGCCGGAATACCTCGACCGCTTCAAATCCGGCGGCCTGCCCTCGTACTGGACCTGGGATACCAAGCTCACCTGGCAGCCCACTGCCGTGCCCAGCATGGAATTCGCGATCGAGGTGCTGAACCTGCTGAACCGCATGCCCGCGCTCACCGCGACCAACCCAAGAGGAAAGACCACGCCCAATACTTTCCAATCCGGCCGCGAACTCTGGCTCCAGGTCGGCTACCGCTTCTGACCGCAAATCAGACCAGGCACCATGGAGCGCCGGCGGCCTTGTCCCTACCATGCTTCGTGGCCATCCCGGCCATGGCGCATCAGCCTCGCCGCTGGAACCCGCGGGCCGCGCCACCACGCAGGAGCACGCGCATGGCATTGAACCGAGCCCAAACCAGAATCAAAGCCGCCATCGTGGCCCACGGCAGGCGGCATCGCATCAACGCCCCGACCATCCAGATCGCGGCGGACGTCGCCTATCTCGAATCATCGTTCGGCGCAGACTCTCACAGCGCCAGTCCCGGTTCGACCGCGTCCGGACTGTTCCTATACACCGACGAAGCCTGGCGCGAGCATCACTACACGCTGGGCAGCAAGGACGATCCGTCCAACCAGACCGCCGCCTTCTACAACGACCTGGCGCTCTACGTGTCCTGGTACACCAGCCCCGCCACCAATCGCCATATCCCCGACGACATGTCGCTGGGGGAATTCGCCTTCATCATGCACCACGGCGGCCGCGGCAGCATTCCATTGCCCAAGGACGTGGCCCTGGACCGCTATCGCAAGGAAATCACCGACAAGACGCGGGCATTGACCGCCACCCACCCCGATCCCCAACCCGGCGCGCTGGTGCTCGACGCGGATGCCTACACCGGCTACCCCGTCGAGGGAGACAGCGCGGGCTGCATCAAGCTGGCGCCCGATGGCGTGGCCTACATCGACTACATCCTGGAACCGCTGCTCTCCCAGGAAGAAAAACGGGCCATCGTCGCACGCGATCCGGACGGCGCATTCCATATTCTCGATGCCTGAGGCCGTGGCAAGCACGTTCCCGATGCCGGCGGCCCCGGCCGGAATGGGCTCGCGGGCGCGACGATGGTGGCGATACGGACTCCCGATGCCGGACCGTTCGCGCCCCCGGGCCCAACTTCAGGGCCCAACCTCAGCGCTCAATCGACAGATCGAGATCCATATAGATTATTCATCGCTTGGGCACTGAGGTATCGCCACCGTCGTTGCGTCCTACGTCTGACATCAACGCAACCCGGAACGTATCCATGCCCCTGCGTGGCAGCGCCAGGCCCCGAACGGGCGCCCTGGCTGTCCCTCTTGGCGCCTCCTATCTTGGCGCCTCTTTCCTTCGCGCCTCTTTCCTTCGCGCCTCCCTTCTTTGCACCTCCTTTCTTTGCGCCTCGCCTCTTTACGCCGCCCATCCCGGTGCCGCCCCTCCTAGCGCCGTCCTGGCACTGGCCGATACAGCCACCGCCGCCGGCCAGGCCGATCCCCCCGCCATCGCCGATGCGCCCGCCTGCCACACGCAGGCGGGCTGGGACCTCGCCTGCCTGCGTGCGCGCTATGCCGGCCCCGCCGCCGGATGGCCCGCGCCCACGATCGACGCCGGCGTGCACTGGACCGAATGGGCGGCCGTCCCGCCGGCTTCCAGCCCGCCGCTGCAATGGACCGCCCCGAATGCCGGCCAGGCGGAACTGGCGGCCGACGTGGCCAGGCCAGCGGTCGTGACGCTCGGACAGATGCTGTTCTTCGATGCCCGCCTGTCGCGCAAGGGCCAGGTCTCCTGCGCCTCCTGTCACCAGCCGCAGCGCGCCTTCACCGACGGCCTGCCGCTGGCGGTGGGCGAGGACAAGCTGATGGGCCGGCGCCGTTCCACGCCGCTGTATGCCGCGCCGTTCGCGCCGCGCCTGTTCTGGGACGGCCGCGCGGCCAGCCTCAAGGAACAGGTGATGGGACCGCTGCAAGACCCGCGGGAGATGAACCATGACGCTGTCGGGGCGGTGACTCGGTTGCGGGAGAACCACATGTATCCCGCGCGCTTCCTCGAGGCGTTCGGCGGCGCGCCGGCAGCGTCTTCTTCAACGGTTGCAGCGTCTTCTTCAACGGTTGCATCAGCTTCATCAGCGGCCGCCTCGACAGCATCGGCAACGGCAGCTACGACACCGGTGGCTCAGGCGCCAGCGGCATCGACACCGACATCCGCAGTCGACGCCGACCGCCTGGCGCGCGCGCTGGCCGCCTACGTGGCCTCGCTGCGGCCGGAGAAAACACGCTTCGACGATTTCCTGTCGGGCCGCGCCGATGCGCTGGACGACACCGAGCTGCTGGGCCTGCACCTGTTCCGCACCCAGGCGCGCTGCATGAATTGCCACAACGGCCCGCTGCTGAGCGATCACCAGTTCCACAACATCGGCCTGTCGTTCTACGGCCGCCGCAACCAGGACCTGGGGCGCTATGAGGCCACGCGCGATCCCGCCGACCTGGGCAAGTTCCGCACGCCAAGCCTGCGCAACGTGGCGCAGGCCGGCCCGTGGATGCACAACGGCCTGTTTCCGGACCTGCGGGGGCTGCTGCGGATGTACAACGCCGGCATGGGCCGCGAAGCGCCGCCGGCCGATCCCCCGGACCCGTATGCGCCACGCAAGTCGGAACACATCAAGCCGCTCGACCTGAGCCCGGCCGAGATCGACGCCCTGCTGGCGTTCCTGAAGACCTTGTAGAGCGCCGCGTCGGGCTGAAAAAAGAATGGCCGCGGCAATGCCGCGGCCATGAGGCTTTCGCTGCGCGGACGGCCGCGCCCTTGCGGACGGCGGTCGTCAGGCGCGCGTCACGAGTAGGGACGCTCGCGCAACCGGGTGTGATGATCGACCACCGTGTCGATCACTTCGCGCAGGATGGTTTCGGCCAGGGCCGGCGGCACGCCGGCCTCTTCGGCCAGGCGCCGGATGCGCTGGACCTGCTGGTCTTCGCGCACCGGATCCACCAAGTCCATGTCGTTGGCCTGCTTGAGTTCACCGATCATGTCCGTGCAGCGGAAGCGCACGCCGAGCAGCAGGATGATCTGCTGGTCGATCTCGTCGATTTCGGCGCGCAGCGATGCCAGTTCGGCTTTCGGGGAGTCTTGATTGGCCATGTCTTTCAACCTTGAACGATATCCAGCTTGGCGATGCCCAGCGCCAGCGTCTTGGCGCCGACATCGCGGAAATGGATTTCCGCCTGGGCATCCTGTCCCGCGCCGCTCAGGCTGACGATGGTGCCGTCGCCGAAACGCGCGTGGTGCACGCCCTGTCCCACACGATACTGCTTGTCGCCCACCGTGACGCCGGAGGCCGTGCCGCGCGGTTGACGCGGCGCAATGGTGTTGGTCGGCTTGCGGCCAAACGCGTCGCCGCGGTTGCCGTTCCAGCCGCCGCCGGCGCTCAGGGCGGGCGCCAGCCCGGCCTTGGGCGACAGCCACTTCAGGTGCTGCTCGGGGATTTCGTCGAGGAAGCGCGACCGCATGGCGTAGCGCGTCTGGCCATGCAGCATGCGGCTTTGAGCCAGGCTGATGTACAGGCGCTGGCGCGCGCGGGTGATCGCCACGTACATGAGGCGGCGCTCTTCCTCCAGGCCGGACTGTTCCAGGATGCTGTTCTCGTGCGGGAACAGGCCTTCCTCGAGGCCGGTGATGAAGACGGCGTCGAACTCCAGGCCCTTGGCCGCGTGCACGGTCATGAGCTGCACGGCGTCCTGGCCCTGCTGCGCCTGGTTGTCGCCGGCTTCGAGCGCGGCATGCGACAGGAAGGCGGCCAGCGGCGTCAGGCCATCGGAAACCACCGGCGGCGCATCGACCACGCCGGGCATCAGCGTGCTGGAGGTGTCCTGGTCGGGCACCACGCCGGCGGGCATGCCGTCGTAGTTTTCCTCGGACGCGAACACCGCCGCGGCGGTGATCAGTTCGTTCAGGTTTTCGAGGCGCTCGGCGCCTTCGCGCTCGGCCTTGTAGTGCGCGTTCAGGCCGCTGGTCTCGAGCATGTGCTCGACCATTTCGGGCAGCGGCAGGTCGCGCGTTTCCTCGATCAGGCGATGGATCAGCTGGGCGAACTGGGCCAGGTTGGAGCCGCCCTTGCCCGCCACCAGCGCCACGGCCGCATACAGGCTGGAATCATGCGCGCGGGCCGCGTCGGCCAGCTGCTCCAGCGTGCGCGCGCCGATGCCGCGCGTCGGGAAGTTGACCACCCGCATCCACGAGGTGTCGTCGTGCGGATTGGACATCAGGCGCAGGTAGGCCAGCGCGTGCTTGATTTCCTGGCGCTCGAAGAAGCGCAGGCCGCCGTAGACCTTGTACGGAATGCCGGCCGAGAAGATGGCGTGCTCGATCACCCGCGACTGCGCGTTGCTGCGGTAGAGCACGGCGATCTCGCGGCGCAGGCTGCCTTCGTGGATCAGCGAGCGGATCTCGTCGACGATCCATTGCGCTTCCATACCGTCCGAGGGCTGCTCGATGACGCGCACCGGCTCGCCCTCGCCCTGGTCGGTCCAGAGGTTCTTGCCCAGGCGGCCGCTGTTGTGGCCGATGAGCGCATTGGCGGAATCCAGGATGTGGCCGTACGAGCGGTAGTTCTGCTCCAGGCGGATGACGGTGCCGTGCGCGTAGTCGCGCTCGAAATCGGACATGTTGCCGACGTTGGCGCCGCGGAACGCGTAGATGGACTGGTCGTCATCGCCCACGGCGAAGATCGCCGCGCCACCGCCGGCCAGCAGCCGCAGCCACTTGTACTGCAGCGTGTTGGTGTCCTGGAACTCGTCGACCAGGATGTGGCGGAAGCGGCGCTGGTAGTGCTCGCGCACCGGCGCGTTGCGCGACAGCAGTTCGTAGGCGCGCAGCAGCAGCTCGGCGAAGTCGACCACGCCTTCGCGTTGGCACTGGGCTTCGTAGAGCTGGTAGATCTCGATCAGGCGGCGGCGGTGCGCGTCATAGGCTTCGACGTCGGCGGGGCGCAGGCCCTCTTCCTTGGCGCCGTTGATGAAGCGTTGCACGTCGCGCGGCGGATACTTCTCGTCGTCGACGCCGTTGGCCTTCATCAGCCGCTTGATGGCGGCGAGCTGGTCGGTGACGTCGAGGATCTGGAAGGTCTGCGGCAGGCCGGCGTCGCGATGGTGCGCGCGCAGCATGCGGTTGCACAGGCCGTGGAAGGTGCCGATCCAGAGGCCGCGCGTATCGATCGGCAGGATGGCCGACATGCGCGCCAGCATCTCGCGGGCGGCCTTGTTGGTGAACGTGACGGCCAGCAGCCCAAAAGGCGAGGCCTGGCCGGTTTGAATCAGCCAGGCCATGCGGGTGGTGAGCACCCGGGTCTTGCCGCTGCCCGCCCCGGCCAGGACCAGGGCGTGCTGCGGTTCTAACGTTACTGCGGCGCGTTGTTCAGGATTGAGCTTCTCTAGCATCATGCCGCGTAGCGGCGCAGACGTTGAGCGAATTGCTCGAGCCCGGCGATGCCGCTTTGCTGGGCGCGCTGGCACCAGGCCTGCAGGTCATGGAGGAGCTGTTCGCTGCTGGCGCTGGAGCTTTCCCAGATACGGCCGAGTTCGCGGCGCATCTGCACCAGCGTCGACAGCGACTGGTTCTGGGCGATGGCCTTGTCCACGGCTTCGAGCTGTTCCGGCTGGAGGATGTCCTCGTTGCGGTGGATGGCGCGGCGCACCTTGTGCAGCTTGTTCCAGCCGCAATCGGCGTTGCCGTCCTGGCGCGAGGCCTTCAGCTTGGCGAGTTCTTCGCGGGCGGCGCTCTTGATCACGTCCGCGTAGCGGGCCATGACTTCGTAGCGGTGCGTGATCACGCCCTGCAGCGTGCGCAGGTCGATGCCGGTCTTGGAATCATCCAGCTTGAGCTTGGGCGCGACCTTCTTGATCTTGGCCAGGCCCAGGAACTTCAGGATGTTGATGTAGCACCAGCCGATGTCGAATTCGTACCACTTGGCCGAGAACTTGGCCGACGTGCCGTGGGCGTGATGGTTGTTGTGCAGCTCTTCGCCGCCGATCACGATGCCCCAGGGGAACACGTTGGTGCTGGTGTCCGGGCTGTTGTAGTTGCGGTAACCCCAGTAGTGGCCGATGCCGTTGACGACGCCGGCCGCCCAGAAGGGAATCCAGGCCATCTGCACCGCCCACACCGTGACGCCGATCGCGCCGAACAGGGCGATGTCGATGGCGAGCATGGTCAGCACGCCCCACAGGCTGTGCTTGCTGTAGACGTTGCGTTCGAGCCAGTCGTCAGGCGTGCCGTGGCCGAACTTGGCCATGGTTTCCTTGTTGTTGGATTCTTCGCGGTAGAGCTCGGCGCCGCGGAACAACACCTTCCAGATGCCGAACAGGATGGGCGAATGGGGATCGCCTTCCTTTTCGCACTTGGCGTGGTGCTTGCGGTGGATGGCAACCCATTCCTTGGTGACCATGCCGGTCGTCATCCAGAGCCAGAACCGGAAGAAGTGCATCACGGCCGGATGCAGATCCAGGCCCCGGTGCGCCTGGCTGCGGTGCAGGAAGACGGTAACGGACACGATCGTGATGTGCGTCACGACCAGGGTGAAAACGACGACCTGCCACCAAGTCGCTTGGGTCAGACCGCCGGCAATGAAGGAGAGGATGTAATCCATAAAGCTGTAATGAGCCTCGCTTGAAGAGTGCCTGAAGTTTAGCTTACCTTTGCCGCGTTATGACAATGGAGTTTCAAAATAGTTTTTGAGGGAAATCAAGGACTAAGCCCTACTTTTGACCACACTGCGGCAGGCGCGCGACCGAGTCGGCGACCCTTGGCGACGATGACGGCGTGTCCCGGGCCGGGAAGCGCCCACGTCGGGCACTTCGTTTTGGCTACATTCCGTGATTAAAGTTCCTGTCAGGCTGGGGCGCTGTCTTGCGGGCGCCACGCGTCTGGCGCACACTTCGGTCCGCCATCACCGTCACCGCCGTTCCCCTCCCGCGATGTTCCTCGAAAAAATCCGTCCCCATTTTGTCGCCCTTCTGACCATCACCGGCCTGGCCGCCATGGCGCCCGCCAGCGCCCAGTCGCTGAAAACCGGGGACGTAGCTGTGCTGGCGTCCTATTACGAGATCCGCGGCTCGGATTGCCTGGCGCTGCGCGCGCCACGCGTCACCATCACGCTGCAGCCGCGCCTGGGCGTCGCCAGCATCGTCCAGACGCGGGGCCAGTCCGGCGACTCGGGCCGTTGCGCATATAAGACAGTGCCGATCGCGCAACTGCTCTACCAGGCCAACCAACCCGGGTCGGATTCGCTGGCCTGGGAGGTGAAGTACCAGAACAAGACCATCGGAACCCGCCGCTACAGCGCCACGCTGGGCATCACGCCGGCTCCCTGAGCCGGCGCGAGGACCGGCCCGCTCAGGCGGCGGGCTTGTCCTGAGCAGCCTCGGCCGGGGCATCGGCCGTCACCGGCTCCCCCGCTTCCTGCGCCGCGGGCGTCTCGGCGTCCGCTTGCGCCAGCGCGGCGACTTCCTCCGGCGCTTCGGCGCCCGCTTCCGTCAGCTCGGCCGCTGCCGCCGGCGCTTCGGCCTGGGCTTCGCCTTCCGCGGCGGCCTCGCCCTTCTTGCGGCGCTCGAAGACGGCCGCGAAGAACCCGTCGGTGCCATGCACGTCGGGACGCAGCTGGACGTAGGGTCCTTCCAGCTTCAGGTTGTCGCAGCGGGCCGCCAGGATCTCGGCCGCATCCACGCGCTCGAAATCCGGGTGGCTGGCCAGGAAGCGATCGGCCTGCACCTCGTTTTCCTCGGCCAGCAGGCTGCAGGTGGCGTACACCAGCCGGCCGCCGGGCGCCACGCAGCGCGCGGCGCTGTTGAGGATGCGTTCCTGCAGCTGGCCCAGTTCGGCCAGCGACTCGGGGTGCTGGCGCCACTTCAGGTCGGGGTTGCGGCGCAAGGTGCCGATGCCGCTGCAAGGCGCGTCGACCAGCACGCGCTGGGCCTTGCCGGCCAGGCGCTTGACGCGGGCGTCGTTCTCGCTGTCGATCGCCACCGGCACCACGTTCGACAGGCCGCTGCGGGCAAAGCGCGGCTTGGCGCGCGCCAGGCGGGCGGCCGAGACGTCGAAGGCATAGAGGCGGCCGGTCGAACGCATCAGCGCGCCCAGCAGCAGGGTCTTGCCGCCGGCGCCGGCGCAGAAATCGATGATCATTTCGCCGCGGCGCGGGGCCACCAGCAGGGCCAGCAACTGGCTGCCCTCGTCCTGCACCTCGATGCTGCCGTTCTCGAACTGCGGCCAGCGGTTGATGGCCGGACGGCCTTCCATGCGGATGCCCCAGGGCGAGTACGGCATGGCCACGGGTTCGTAGCGGCCGGCGCTCTGTTGCAGTTCGGTCAGCATGGCGTCGCGCTCGACCTTGAGCGGATTGACGCGCAGGTCCAGGCTGGCCTGGCGGTTGAGCGCCTCGATCAGGGTTTCGGGGCTCTCCATGGCGCCCAGGCGCTCATCGAGCCAGTCGGGGATGCTGCCGCGCACGGCGCGGGGCAGCGTCGCCAGGTCGATCTGGAGCACGCGTTGCAGCCATTCGGCTTCGGCCGCGTCCAGGCCTTCCTGCAGCGCTTCCGCGCCCAGGGTGGCGGCCAGGCCGAGGATGGCCAGGCGGCGCGAAGCCGGGCCGACGCCGCTTTCGCCGAACTGGCGGTAGCGGCGCAGGTGGCGCAGCACGTCGTAGACGGCTTCGGCAACCTCGGAACGGTCGCGCGCGCCCAGGCCGGGGTGGCCGCGCAGCCAGTGCGACAGGGCGGCGTCGGCCGGGTAGGTCCATTGCAGGATCTCGCCCAGCACGCGCTGCACCTGGTCGATGCGGCTGGCGGCGTAGGACAGGCGCGGACGGTTGAATTGCGGTTTTTGCGGCGCGGCGTCGCGCTGGCCGTGGCCTTCGCGACGGTCGGAACCGTAGGCGCCGCGCTCACCATCGCGGCCTTCGCCGCGCGGAGCGCCGTGGGACGGACGCGAGTCCGGGCGGCCGTAGCCTTCACGGCGGTCCGAACCGAAGGAGCCACGCTCGCCGCCACGGCCTTCGCCGCGCTGGGAGCCGTAGGACGGGCGCGAATCCGGACGGCCGTAGCCTTCACGGCGGTCCGAACCGAAGGAGCCGCGTTCACCGCCACGGCCTTCGCCGCG
>NZ_CYTU01000004.1:0-36235 GCF_001299375.1 Achromobacter sp. 2789STDY5608621
ACCGTGCTGGAACTGGATCGCAGATTGTCCCGCTAACCCCACCCCGCCTCACCCCGACGCCGCCATGGACCAGATCGAACTGAACGACAGCACCGCCGACCGCTACCTGCTGGACACCCCCGGCCTGACGCTGCTGGTGTTCCACAGCCGCACCTGCGGCACCTGCCGCATCGCGCGCGAACAGCTGCCGAAGCTGGACCTGCCGGTGGAACGGGTGTGCTGGGTCGACGCCGGAGAGAACGGCGGCCTGGTGGAACGCTACGAGGTCTTCCACCTGCCGGCCATGTTCGTCACGCGCGACGGCGCCTTCTTCGGCCCGGTGCAGGCCAGCCTGGCCGAATGGGATCTGCGCCAGCAGATCGGACTGGCGCTGGACAGCTACCCGGCCGAATTGCCGTGAGCGCCGTCGCGGGCCTGGCCCCCACCCGCCGCCCCCTGGACACGCTGGCCACCGGCGTGATGCTGCTGCTGTGCGTGTGCTGGGGCTTCCAGCAGATCGCCATCAAGCTGGTGGCCGCCGACATCTCGCCCATCATGCAGGTGGGCCTGCGCTCGGCCTTTGCCGCGCTGGTGCTGGGCGTGGTGGTGTGGCGCGGCGAAGGCGCGCGCGCATGGCGCGACGGCACGCTGGGCGCCGGCGTGCTGGTGGGCCTGCTGTTCGGCTTCGAGTTCCTGGCGATCGCGCAGGGGCTGGTGTACACCACCGCCTCGCACATGTCGGTGTTCCTGTACACCGCGCCGATCTTCACCGCGCTGGGCCTGCACTGGCGCGTGCCGGAAGAACGCATGGCGCCGCTGCAATGGCTGGGCGTGGCCGTGGCGTTCGGCGGCATCGCCGTGGCCTTCCTGGGCAACGGCCAGCAGCCGGCGGCCGCGGCCGCCAGCAACATGCTGCTGGGCGACACGCTCGGCCTGCTGGGCGGGCTGCTGTGGGGCGCCACCACGGTTGCGATCCGCCGCACCGCGCTGTCGGAAGCGGCGCCGTCCAAGACGCTGTTCTATCAGATGGCGATCGCCGCGCTGGTGCTGCTGGTCTATGCCGCGGCCACCGGCAACGCCGGCATCCGCTACACCCCGTCGGCCATGTTGAGCGTGGCGTTCCAGTCGGTGGTGGTGGCGCTGTCGAGCTATCTGGCCTGGTTCTGGCTGCTGCGGCGCTACCTGGCCTCGCGCCTGTCGATCCTGTCGTTCATGACGCCGCTGTTCGGCGTGTCGTTCGGCGTGCTGATCCTGGACGAACCGCTGGACGGCGCGTTCGTGGCCGGCGCGCTGATGGTGCTGGCCGGCATCTCGCTGGTGAGCGGCGCCGGCCTGCTGCGCGAGAAGCTGCGGCGCGGCCGGCGGGCCTGACCGGCGCCAGGCGCCAGACCCAGGCACCAGACCCACGCGCCGGCCTTCAGGCCCGGCGCGCGCCGCCCAGGTTCAACACGATCAGCGCCGCGCCCGCCAGCACCAGCGCGA
Source organism: Achromobacter sp. 2789STDY5608621 (assembly GCF_001299375.1). Lineage (NCBI taxonomy): Bacteria > Pseudomonadati > Pseudomonadota > Betaproteobacteria > Burkholderiales > Alcaligenaceae > Achromobacter > Achromobacter sp. 2789STDY5608621. Next base: position 1,462 of record NZ_CYTU01000004.1, read on the forward strand.
AGCCCCACCAGTCGGCCGCCGCGGGGCGATCGCCCACCAGCGCCATCGCGCCCAGCACGCCCACCACCGGCACCATCAGCGTGGTCAACGCCGCCACCGTGGCGCTGACCCGCTCGCTCAGCACGAACCACAGCCAGTACGCCACCGCCGTGCCCAGCACGATGTGGAACGTCAGCGCCGCCGCCACCCGCGGGCTCCAGCCCTGCGCCGGAAACGCCTCGCCCGCCAGCAGCACGCCGGCCAGCGCGCAGGCCGCGCCCACCGCCAGCTGCCAGGCGGTCACCACGATGCGGTGCCCCATCACCGGCCAGCGCTTCAGGTAGACCGTGCCGGCGGCCCACCCGAAGGCGGCGGTGAGCGGAAACACCAGGCCGCGCGCGGCGGCCAGGTCGTGATCGGCAAAGATGGCGCGCAGCACCGGCCAGGCCAGCACCGCCACGCCCAGTCCTCCCAGCAGCAGCGCCAGGCCGCGGCGGCGGTCCAGCCGCTCGCCCAGCACGGCCCAGGCCAGCAGCGCCGACATCATCGGCATGGTGAAAGTCAGCACCGCGGCGCGCGAGGTGCTGGTGCTGAGCTGGGCCCAGGCCACCGCCAGGTTGAACACCGCCACGGCCAGGATGCCGCCGATGACGATGCCCGGCCACGACGCCCGCGGCGGCAGCAGCGACAGCCCCTTGGCGCGCGCCAGCGCCAGCAGCAGCAAGGCGCCGCTGCCCAGCCCCAGCAGGCGCAGGGTGAACGGCGGGCAGATCGACAGCACGATCTTGACCGCCGGCCAGTTCAGGCCCCAGAACAGCGCCAGCGCAACGGGAATCAGGCGCACGCGGCCTTTTCCTGGGCGATCAGGTCCGCCAGGCCGTGGCGCTGGTTGCCTTCGGCGTCGAAGTTGTCGGGACTGAGCCAGCGCTCGTAGGCGGCGCGCAGGGCCGGCCATTCGCTGTCGATGATCGAGAACCAGGCGGTGTCGCGGCTGCGGCCGCGATACACGATGGCCTGGCGGAAGATGCCCTCGAACTGGAAGCCGAGACGGGTGGCGGCCGCGCGCGACGGCGCGTTCAGGCTGTCGCACTTCCATTCATAACGGCGGTAACCCAGTTCGTCGAAGGCGCGGCGCATCAGCAGGAACTGCGCCTCGGTGGCGATGCGGGTGCGCTTGAGCAGGCGCGAAAACGCCACATGGCCGACCTCGATCACGCCGTGCGCGGGTTCGATGCGCATCAGCGACAACGAACCGATGGCGCGGCCGCTGGCCAGGTCGATGACGGCATGATGGAACGGGTCGCTGCCCGGCTGCGCCTGGGCCTGTTCGGCGAACTTGCGGTAAGCGGCCTCGTCGGCGAACGGGCCGGCGGACATGTAGGTCCAGTCGCTGCCGTCGGGCGCCTGGTTGAAGGCATGGAACAGGTCCGCGGCATGGCGTTCGGCCGACAGCGGTTCGAGGCGGCAGTAGCGGCCCTGCGCGATCGCCATGGGCGGACGCGAACGCGGCGTCCAGTCGGGCAGGGCGGGACCGACGGGTTGTTGGTATTCGTTGACGCGGGGTTGCATGCTGCGAGGCCTCATCCAGGTTGGGGAACGCCGCCGCCAGTGGCGGACGCCCGCCAGGGCTTTTCCGTCGCGGCGGGCCCTGGCATGCTCCCACGATAGCCAAACCGTGGCATGATAAAAAGCACCACGACCTCTTGATTTAATAGAGCCATGACCGACCAAGCCGCCCTGCTCTCCAGCCCCCTGGCACGCGGGCCAGGCGCCCTGCCGCGCCAGCGCCAGCTGATCCAGCGGCTCAAGCAGGCCATCCTGGCGGGCCAGCTGCCCGCCGGCGGCAAGCTGCCGGCCTCGCGCGTGCTGGCCGACGAGCTCGACATCTCGCGCAATACGGTGCTGATCGCCTACGAGCAACTGACCGCCGAAGGCTACGTCATCGCCGACCGCCAGGGCACCCGGGTGGCGCCGCTGTCGGCCACCGCCGCCAGCGCCGCCAAGCAGGCCGCCAGGCAAGCCGCCGAACCGCCGCCCCCGCCGGAGGCGCCGGCCTTTCGCACCGCCACGCGGCTGTCGCGCATCGTCTCGACGCGCGCGCCCAATGACGGCTCGCTGCCGCTCACGCCGGGCACGCCGGCCCTGACCCAGTTTCCCATCAACGCCTGGCGCCGCGCCCAGGACCGGGCGCTGCAGGCCGCCCCCGCCGCCACCCTGGGCTACGGTCCGCCGGTGGGCGAGCCGGCGCTGCGTGAAGCCATTGCCCAATACCTGCGGGTGTCGCGCGGGGTGCGCTGCGACGCCTCGCGCATCGTCATCACCGAAGGCGCGCAGGGCGCGCTGGCGCTGTGCGTGCAGTTGCTGACCAACCCCGGCGACACCGCCTGGCTCGAGGAGCCCGGCTACCGCGGGGCCAAGTCGGCCTTCCACGCGGGCGACCTGAACGTGGTGGCGATGCGGGTCGACGCCGACGGCGTCGCCATCCGCGACGAGGACTGGCGCACCCGGCCGCCGCGCCTGATCCAGACCACGCCGACGCATCAATACCCCACCGGCGCCGTGCTGTCGCTGGCGCGCCGCCTCGACCTGCTGGAGCGGGCGCGCCGCGCCGGCGCCTGGATCATCGAGGACGACTACGACAGCGAATTCCGCCACCAGGGCGAGCCGATCGCCGCGATGCAGGGCCTGCTGCCGGACGCGCCGGTGCTGTACGTGGGCACCTTCAGCAAGACCATGTTTCCCGCCCTGCGGCTGGGCTTCCTGGTGCTGCCGCAGGCGATCGCGGAACCGGCCATGCCGTCGATCTCGGAAATGCTGCGCGGCGGGCACCGGCTGGAGCAGCTGACCATGGCCGCCTTCATCGACAACGGCCAGTTCTCGCGCCACCTGGGCCGCATGCGGCGGCTGTACCGCGACCGCCAGGCGGCGCTGCGCGAGGCGCTGGCGCAGCACCTGGGCGTCGACCATGAAGTGCTGGGCGGCCACAGCGGCCTGCACCTGACGGTGCGGCTGCCGCCGGACATCCCGGACCGCGCCATCGTCGAGCAGGCGCGCCAGCTGGGCATGAATCCGAACGCGTTGTCGAGCTTCGCCATCACGCCGCAGCCGCAAGACAACGGCCTGGTGATCGGCTACGGCAACACCAGCGCCGACCGGTTTCCGGCGCTGGTCCGGCAATTGGGCAGGCTGGCCGTCACGCTGCGGCGCTGACGCGCGGCGCGCGGGCCGTCACGGGCCGGGGCGGCCTGCGTCCGGCAACGCGTCTTCAGCGGCAGGCGCTCAGCGGCGCGAGTCCAGCGCCATGCGCACGGCCAGGCCGGCCAGCACCGTGCCCATCAGCCAGCGCTGGATCACGATCCACAGCGGGCGGCCGGCCAGGAAACCGGCGATCGAGCCGGCCATGATGGCGATGACCGCGTTGACCGACAGGCTGATGGCGACCTGCGTCAGGCCCAGCGCGATCGACTGGGTGAACACGCTGCCGTGGTCGGGCTGGATGAACTGCGGCAGCAGCGACACGTACAGCACGGCGATCTTGGGATTGAGCAGGTTGGTCACCAGGCCCATCGTGAACAGCGTGCGCGGGCTGCTGGCCGGCAGCTCGCGCACCTGGAACGGCGAGCGGCCGCCGGGACGCACCGCCTGCCAGGCCAGGTACAGCAGGTAGAGCGCGCCGCCGAAGCGCAGCGCGTCATAGGCATAGGGCACCGACATCAGCAGCACGGTCAGGCCGAAGGCCGCGCACAGCACGTAGAAGATGAAACCCACCGCCACTCCGGACAGCGAAATCAGGCCGGCCTTGGGCCCCTGCGAGATCGAGCGCGACACCAGGTAGATCATGTTGGGCCCGGGCGTGAGCACCATGCCCAGGGCGACCAGGGCGAACGTCAGGAGATTGGCAATGTCAGGCATGATGCGCCGGCGCGGGCCGGTCGATGGTGAAGGGATGAAGCATCACGTTATCTGAAATCTGTATCGGAACAGCGGGATTTTTCACGGCCGCGGCATGCGTGTTGCGCGCCCGCCGCAGGCCGCGCTGCAACGGCGGCGACGGCCGGCATCGCGGCCCGGATACAACAGCCGCGCCGCTTTTAAATGTGACCGGATGGGAGCGGCCGCCGGACCGGGATACAGTGATCGGATCGGCGCGCCCGCCAGGCCCGCGCGCGGCGCCGTTGAATGTCGATACGCCCCAGGGAGGACCCGCCCATGCCGCCACGCTCATCGTCCCCGCCCGCCCCGCGCGACGGCGCCATCCGCGTCGGCGTCGGCGGCTGGACCTACGCGCCCTGGCGCGGCCCCTTCTACCCGGAAGGCCTGCCGCATGCGCGCGAACTCGAATACGCCAGCCGCCAGCTCAGCGCCATCGAGATCAACGGCACCTATTACAGCAGCCAGAAGCCGGCCACTTTCGCCAAGTGGCGCGACGAAACGCCCGACGGCTTCGTGTTCTCGCTCAAGGCATCGCGCTACGCCACCAACCGCCGCGAGCTGGCCGGCGCCGGCGAATCGGTGCACCGCTTCGTGCATGGCGGCATCGCCGAGCTCGGCCCCAAGCTGGGACCGATCGTGTGGCAGTTCGCGCCCACCAAGGTGTTCGACGCCGACGATTTCGGCGCCTTCCTGGCGCTGCTGCCGGACCAGGTCGACGGCCTGCCGCTGCGCCACGTGATGGACGTGCGCCACGCCAGCTTCGCCTGCCAGGCCTACCTGGACCTGGCGCGGCGCCACCACGTGGCCACGGTCTACACCGACAGCGAGGACTATCCGTCGCTCGCCGACCGCACCGCCGACTTCGTCTATGCCCGGCTGATGCGCGCCAGCACCGCCTTCAAGGCCGGCTATGCGCCCAAGGTGCTGGACGCGTGGGCCGACCGCCTGCGCACCTGGGCGCGCGGCGGCGATCCGGCCGATCTGCCGCGGGTCGACCCGCGCAAGCCGGCCGGCGCGGCGCATGCGCGCGACGTGTTCGCGTTCTTCATCAATGGCGCCAAGGAGCGCGCGCCGGCGGCGGCGCGCGCCATGATCGAGCGCCTGTAGCCGGCGCGCGCACCGGCCGGGCGGCGCGTCAGGCCGGCCCCGCGCGGGGCCGGCGACCGCCTCAGTCGGCGACCGGCGTGCGCAGCGTCACGAATTCTTCGGCCGCGGTCGGGTGGATGCCGATGGTGTCGTCGAACACGCGCTTGGTGGCGCCGGCCTTGAGCGCGATGGCGATGCCCTGCACGATCTCGCCGGCTTCCGGGCCGACCATGTGCACGCCCAGCACCTTGTCGGTGTCGGCGTCGACGATCAGCTTCATCAGGGTCTTTTCCTGCGACCCGGTCAGCGTCAGCTTCATGGGCCGGAAGCGGCTTTCGAACAGCTTGATCTTGTGGCCGGCGGCGCGCGCCTCTTCGGTCGTCATGCCGACGGTGCCGATGTTGGGCAGGCTGAACACGGCGGTCGGGATCAGCTTGTAGTCGACCTTGCGGTATTCCTCGGGGCGGAACAGGCGGCGCGCCACCGCCATGCCCTCGGCCAGCGCCACCGGCGTCAGCGGCACGCGGCCGATGACGTCGCCCAGCGCCAGGATCGACGGCTCGCTGGTGCGGTATTCGTCGTCCACCGCGATGAAGCCCTTCTCGTCGAGCTTGACGCCGGTGTTCTCCAGGCCCAGGTTGTCCAGCATCGGGCGGCGGCCGGTGGCGTAGAACACGCAATCGGTCTCGATCACGCTGCCGTCCTTGAGGGTGGCGGCCAGGGTGCCGTCGGCGCGCTTGTCGATGCGCGCCACGTCGGCGTCGAACTTCAGGTCGATGCCCTTCTTGACCAGCTCATCGCGCAGGTGCTCGCGCACCGCCTGGTCGAAGCCGCGCAGGAACAGCGGGCCGCGGTAGACCTGGGTGGTCTGGGCGCCCATGCCGTTGAAGATGGAGGCGAATTCGACCGCGATGTAGCCGCCGCCCACCACCAGCACGCGGCGCGGCAGCGCCTTCAGGAAGAAGGCCTCGTTCGAGGTGATGGCGTGTTCCTTGCCGGGGATGTCCGGCACCTGCGGCCAGCCGCCGGTGGCCACCAGGATATGGGCGGCGGTGTAGGACTTGCCGTCGACCTCGACGGTGTGCGGATCCTTGATGCGGGCGTGGGCTTCCAGCAGCGTCACGCCGCTATTGACCAGCAAGTTGCGGTAAATGCCGTTAAGACGCTCGATCTCGCGGTTCTTGTTGGCGATCAGCGTGGGCCAGTCGAAACGGGGTTCATCCACGCTCCAGCCGAAGCCGTGGGCCTGCTCGAAGTCTTCGCTGTAGTGGGCGCCGTAGACCAGCAGCTTCTTGGGCACGCAGCCCACGTTGACGCAGGTGCCGCCCAGGTAGCGGCTTTCGGCCACCGCCACGCGGGCGCCGAAACCGGCCGCGAAGCGGGCCGCGCGCACGCCGCCGGAGCCCGCGCCGATCACAAACAGGTCGAAATCGAATGCCATGGTGTTTCCTTCGCCGTCCCGCTGCGGGGACGCGTTCACTGTCGGGAGAAGCGTTATTTTGCACCAGTGCGCCGGCGGCCGCCGGCTTGACCCCACGGGCAATGGGCGGTTGCAGCGCCTTGGGCTACAGTAACCGCCTGGGACGCGATCGCCGCCCCATTCTCCATGGAGCCGTCCCCATGTCGCTTGAAACCTGGCTGGCCTTCGTCGGCGCATCCGCCCTGCTGCTGATGCTGCCCGGCCCCACCATCCTCACCGTCATCAGCTATTCCCTCACCCATGGCAAGCGCGCCCGCCTGCCGCTGGTGCTGGCCGTGGCGCTGGGCGATTCCACCGCCCTGGCGCTGTCGCTGCTGGGCCTGGGCGCGCTGCTGTCGGCGTCGGCCCTCTGGTTCACCGTGGTCAAGACCGTGGGCGGCCTGTACCTGCTGTACCTGGGCGTCAAGCTGCTGCGCGCGGGCGTCGCGCCCGCCACGCTGCCGCGGGCCGGCTCGGCCGGCTCGCGCTGGAAGCTGTTCGCCAACACCTACCTGGTGACGGCGCTGAACCCCAAGGGCATCATCTTCTTCGTGGCCTTCCTGCCGCAGTTCATCGACCCGGCGGGCGACGTCACGCGCCAGCTGTGGACGCTGTCGGCCACCTTCGTGGCCTGCGCCGGCCTCAATGCCACCGCCTACGCGCTGTTCGCCGGCTCGGCGCGCCGCCTGCTGGCGTCGCCGCGCGCGCAGCGCGGCTTCAACCTGGGCGGCGGCGCGCTGCTGTCCGCCGCCGGCATCTGGGCGTTGCTGGCGCGCCGCGCCTGAACGTCGACGGGGCGCGGGCGGCGGCGCTTGCGGCGCCCCCTCCCGCCTCCAGGCCGCGACGCGGCAACGCCGCCGCGCCCCGCCTTACGGCAAGGCCGCCGACACGGCTTCCGGATCCAGGCCGTAGCGCCGGATCGCCTCGGCCGCCCGCTCCGCCGGCAACACGCCCTCGTCCGCCAGCGCCTTGAGCGTGGCCAGCACGATGTGGTGCCGGTCCACCTCGAAGAACGCCCGCAGCGCCTGGCGCGTGTCCGAGCGGCCGAAGCCGTCGGTCCCCAGCGTGACATAACGGCGCCCGACGAAAGGACGGATCTGCTCGGCCACGGTCTTCATGTAGTCGGTGGCCCCGATCACCGGCCCCCGGGTGTCGGCCAGGCGGGTCTCGACGAAGCCCCGGCGCGCCGCGTCCAGCGGATGCAGGCGGTTCCAGCGCTCGGTCTCCTGGCCGTCGCGGCGCAGCTCTGAATAGCTGGTGACGCTCCAGACGTCGGCCGCCACGCCGAAGTCCTGCCGCAGCAGGTCGGCGGCGGCCAGGGTCTCGCCCAGGATGGCGCCGCTGCCCAGCAGTTGCGCGCGCGCCTCGCCCGGACCGCCCTCGCGCAGGCGGTACATGCCCTTGAGGATGCCGGCCTCGGCGCCTTCCGGCATCGGCGGATGCGCGGTTTTCTCGTTGATCAGCGTCAGGTAGTAGAAGACGTCTTCTTCCTCCTGGTACATGCGGCGCATGCCGTCCTGCACGATCACCGCGATCTCGTAGGCATAGGCCGGGTCATAGGCGATGCACGACGGGATGACCGAGGCCAGCACGTGGCTGTGGCCGTCGTCGTGCTGCAGGCCCTCGCCCTCCAGCGTGGTTCGGCCCGAGGTCGCCCCCAGCAGGAAGCCGCGCGCGCGGATGTCGCCGGCCGCCCAGGCCAGGTCGCCAACGCGCTGGAACCCGAACATCGAATAGAAGATGTAGAACGGAATCGTCGCCACGCCGTGGGTGCTGTAGGCGGTGGCGGCGGCGATCCACGAGGCCATGGCGCCCGACTCGTTGATGCCTTCCTGCAGGATCTGGCCGCGCCGGTCCTCGCGGTAGACGCTGAGCTGGTCGGCATCCTGCGGCGTGTACAGCTGGCCCACGTGCGAATAGATGCCGACCTGGCGGAACATGCCGTCCATGCCGAAGGTGCGCGATTCATCCGGCACGATGGGCACCACGCGCGCGCCGATGTGCGGGTCCTTGAGCAACTGCGCCAGGATACGCACGAACGCCATGGTGGTCGAGAATTCGCGGCCGTCGCTGCCCTTCAGGTGCGCGGCGAACGCCTCCAGCGCGGGCGTGGCCTGCGGCCCGGGGCCGGCCGGACGCAGCGGCAGGTGGCCGCCGGCGCGCCGGGTGGCGGCTTCCAGGTAGGCCTGTTCCGGCGTGCCGGGCTCGGGCTTGATGTACGGGATCTCCTCCAGGCGCTCGTCCGGCACCGGCAGGTCGAAGCGGTCGCGGTAGGCGCGCACCGCCGGGTCGGCCATCTTCTTCTGCTGGTGGTTGGTGTTGGCGGCCTCGCCGGCCGCGCCCATGCCGTAGCCCTTGACCGTCTTGGCCAGGATCACCGTGGGCTGGCCGCGATGCGCCAGCGCCGCGGCGTAGGCGGCGTGCATCTTGACCGGGTCGTGGCCGCCGCGGTTGAGCGCGCCGATCTCGTCATCGCTCAGGTGCGCCACGCGCTCCAGCAGCACCGGATCGGCGCCGAAGAAATGCTCGCGCACATAGGCGCCGCCGCGCGCCTTGAAGACCTGGTACTCGCCATCCACGCATTGCATCATGCGGCGCCGCAGGCGGCCGTCGTGGTCCTGCGCCAGCAGCGCATCCCAGCCGCCGCCCCAGATCACCTTGATGACGTTCCAGCCGGCGCCGCGATAGACGCTTTCCAGCTCCTGGATGATCTTGGCGTTGCCGCGCACCGGGCCGTCCAGGCGCTGCAGGTTGCAGTTGACCACGAAGATCAGGTTGTCGAGCTTTTCGCGGCCGGCCATGGCGACTGCCGCCAGCGTCTCGGGCTGGTCCTGTTCGCCGTCGCCCAGGAAGCCCCAGACGCGCCGGTCCTGCGCCGCGATCAGGCCGCGGTCTTCCAGGTAGCGCATGTAACGCGCCTGGTAGGCCGCCATCAGCGGGCCCAGGCCCATCGACACGGTCGGGAACTGCCAGAAGCCGGGCATGGTGCGCGGGTGCGGATACGACGCCAGCCCGCCGCCGCCGATCTCGCGGCGGAAGCGGTCCAGCTCGGCCTCGGACAGGCGCCCTTCCAGATAGGCGCGGGCGTAGATGCCGGGCGCCGAATGGCCCTGGATGTAGAGCATGTCGCCCAGGTAGTCCGGCGTGGCGGCGCGGAAGAAATGGCGGTAGCCGGTTTCGTACAGGGTGGTGGCCGAGGCATACGTGGCGATGTGCCCGCCCACGCCGGAATGCTTGCCGGCGCGCAGCACCATGGCCATGGCGTTCCAGCGCAGGTAGGCGTCCAGTCGCGCCTCAATGCGGGTGTCGCCGGGGAACGGCGCCTGCGCCGGCAGGCCGATCGTGTTGACGTAGGGCGTGACGCCGGCCGCGGCATAGCCGCCGCTGCGGACGCGGTCCTGGTCGATCAGGCGGTCCAGCAGGTAATGCGTGCGCGGCAGGCCTTCGTGCGCCAGCACCGCCTGCATCGCGTCCAGCCACTCGCTGGTTTCTTCGGGGTCGATGTCGACGCAGTCGATCTCGGGTTCCATGGGCATCCTCCTTGTGGTGCGCAAGCGGCGCCTGGACACGCAAGGCCGGCGCCATCATTTCACATCGTGAATTGCATTTGCATAATGTGCAATTGCAATCGTATGGAGGTTTTTGAACAATTGCAAGTGCAACTATTCAGAAGGATCGCCAGGAAACGGCCGCTGGCCGCAAAAGACGCGGGGCCACGACCCGACTGGCGGACCGTGGCCCCATCGCGCCGCGCTAGCGCGCGGCGGCCATCATGTACGCCACGGCGGCGCGCAGCGTGGCCTCGTCGGCGGCGGTGCCGCCGCGCGGCGGCATGGCGCCCTTGCCCTTGAGCACCGTGGCCAGCAGCGCGTCGGCGCCCTGCGCCAGGAACGGCGCCCAGGCCTGCTTGTCACCCAGCTTGGGCGCATTGGCCACGCCGCTGGCGTGGCACACCACACAGGCCGAGCGGTACAGTTTCTCGCCGGCCGGATCGAGCTGCGCCGGCGAGTCGGCCACGGCGCTGGCCATGCCGCCCAGGGCCAGGCCGGCCGCCAGCAAGGTTCTGGATACGGAGGACATGGCGGCCCCCGGTCAGCGCGGGATCGGCGCGGGCGCCTTGATCTGCTTCATCAGGTCGTCGTTCCACTTGCCCTCGACCTTGATGTGGCCCGCCGCGCCCAGTTCGAACGCCTCGATCAGGTTGTGGTTCAGGTAGGCATACACGCCGGGCTGCTTGAAGGTGTAGAGCGCGGCGCCGGCCGAGCCGCCACGAATGAACCAGGTCTCCAAGTTGCGTTGCGGCGGGTTGGCGAACTTGCCGGTCTCCCAGACCCAGTCGCCATGGCCGCCGATCAGGTGCGGACGCGTGTCGCGGTTGGCCTGCGAGTGGATCAGCAGCACGGTCTCGCCGACCTTGGCGGTGAGCGCGTTGGCGCCGGTCAGCGCGCCGACCTTGCCGTTGAAGACGATGTGCGACGGCGTCAGCGTGCGCATCACCTGCACCGTGTCGCCATAGCTCTCGGCCAGCGTGGCATAGTCCTTGTACTTGCCGTCCGGACCCTTGGGGATGTACAGGTCGAACTCGCCGATGGTGTAGGCGCGGTCATAGCGCAGCGGCTTGCCCTGCGGATCCTTCAGGCCGTCGCGCGGCAGCACCATCAGCGTGCCGCTCATGCCCGACACCACGTGCCACGGCACCATGCCTTCAGGCGCACAGTGGTAGACGAAGGTGCCGCTGCGGTCGGCCTTGAAGCGCAGCGTGGCCTGCTCGCCCGGGTTGACGTTGGTCAGCTTGGCGCCGCCCAGCGCGCCGGTGGCCGCGTGGAAGTCGACGTTGTGCGGCATGGCGTTGGTGGCCGGGTTGACCAGCGTCAGCTGGACATAGTCGCCTTCGTGCACCACCAGCGTGGGGCCGGGCATGGAGCCATTGAACGTCATGGCCTGCAGCGTCGTGCCCTTGTCGTCGATCACCATCTTCTTTTCCTCGATGGTCATGGTGAATTCGACGACCTTGGGGCCCGACTTGGTCGCCTGCTCGTGCGGATGCACCTGGGGCGGGGCGACCAGCGTGACCTGGGTGTGGGGCAGCTTGTCGGCGTCCTGCGCCCAGGCGGTCCCCGCGGCCATCGAGAAAGCCAGCGCCGCCGCCAGCAAAGTGGGCCGTAATGCGTTCATGTCCAGCTCCTTATCGGGTTTTCAACTGCCGTGTAGGTCGGCAGCCCTATTGAAAGACGCGCGCCCTCCCCGTTCTTTGCTGTAGCGCAAACTCGGCGCCAGCCTGGCGCGGCGCGCGCATTGCCAGGGCCGGACGCCGATGCCACCATGAAAGCGGAATCCTCCTCCCCGTCCGGAGTCCGCCATGTCGTCGCCCCTTTGTCATGCCCTGCTGCGCAATCTGAACCTGTTCAAGCCCCTGTCCGACGCGCAGCTGGAATCCGCGCTGCGCGGCGCGCAGCCCTGCCGGCTGGAAGCCGGCGCCGTGGTCTACCACCAGGGCGCCAGCGCCGCGCACTTCTTCGTGCTGCTCAGCGGCTGCCTGAAAGTGGCGCAGGTCACGCCCGAGGGCGGCCAGGTGGTGGTGCGCTACGTCAATCCCGGCGACCTGTTCGGCCTGGCCTGCGCCATGCGCCAGCCGCGCTACCCCGCCACCGTGCTGGCGGTGCAGGAGAGCGTCTGCCTGGCCTGGCCCGATGCGCTCTGGGAGCGCTTCACCAGCCATCATCCGCAACTGGCGTCGCTGGCGCTGCAGACCATGGGCCAGCGGTTGCAGGACGCGCACCTGCGCATCCAGGAACTGTCCAACGACGAAGTCGAGCAACGCGTGGCGCGCGCCATCCTGCGGCTGGTGGACAGCGCCGGGCAACCCACCGCCGACGGCATCGGCATCGCCTTCCCGATCACGCGCCAGGACATCGCCGAGATGACCGGCACCACGCTGCACACCGTCAGCCGCCTGCTCAGCGGCTGGAAGCAGCGCGGCATCGTCGACAGCGGCCGCAAGCGCATCGTGCTGCGCTCGCCCGCCGCGCTGGCGCGGGTCGGCGCGCATGCGGCGGCGCCGACCTGTGCGGGCTGCGCGTCCTGTATCGACGGCGCGCCCGGGCAGGCGGCGACCACCGCCGGCGAACCCTAGGACCCTGCCGCGTCAGGCCGGCCCCTCCTCCCGCACCAGCCGCAGCCCCAGGTTGGCCGGCGGCACGCCGACCGAGCAGGCGCCGCCCTTGGGGTCGCGGATGAAATCCGGCAGATAGGCGATGTGCCTCCCCGCCGCCACGCGGATGCCGCAGTTGCGATCGGCGCCGTCATCGGCGCCGGCTGCCCCGCCGTCTTGCGTGAGCGCCAGGATGCGCCGCGTGTAGCAGTCATCGGTCCATTCCCACACGCTGCCCGCCACGTCCACCAGCCCCGAGGCATTGGCGCCATAGGCGCCGAATTCACGCACCTCGGTGGCCTCCTGGCCGCGCCGCGCCTGCGCCTCGTATTCGGCCAGCCAGCGTTGCGCCGGATCCGCGTCCGATGACGGCAACGGCGTTTCCTCGCGGTAGGCGTCGCCCGCCGCGTAGACCCATTCGGCATAGGTGGGCAGCCGCCAGCGCTGCCCGGTGCGGGCCGACAGCCAGGCCGCGTAGGCCGACGCGTCGGTCCAGCTCAGGCCCACCGCCGGCAGGTCCGGCGCGCGCAACTCACGGAAGGCCGGGTCCAGCGGCTTGCAGCCGCCGGCGCGGACACAGGCCGCGTATTCGGCCTGGCTGACCTGGCGCTTCATGATGAGCAGGCCGCGCGCCACGTCCGCGGTCAGCGGCGCCGGCGAGACCGGGTAACCGTTGCGCAGCGTTTCGCCCGGCGGCAGGTAGGCCACCTGGCCGGGCGGCAGCCGCGATACTTCGGGGGCAACGGAATGGGCCCGCTCGGCGGGCCCGCAGGCGGACAACGGCAGGACGAGAAAGGCGGCGGCCAGCAGGCGACGCATGACGGCGCTCCGGTTGCGCCCCGGGGCCACGATGGCCCGGGGTCCGCTGTCATTGAAGCCCCGCCCGGCCCCGCCCTCTTTGCGCTGGCGCAATGAGCGGGATGGACCGGGCGCAAACAACCTGGCCGGCGTGCCGCCCCGCGACGACGCATCCCGCGCGCCGCCCTGGGGCCGCGCGCGAGTGCCGCGTGTGGCGCGCGCGGCTAGCGGCGCGCGGGTTCGGCCCGCAGCACCGGTTCGGCCGCGGCCGGCTTGCCGCTCAACAGGCCCAGGATGACCTGCACCACCATCGCCAGCGCCCCCAGCAGGAACACCACGTCGCCGAAGGTGCGGCCCCAGCGCAGCGTCTTGAGGATGTCCTGCTGCATGAAGGCCTCGCTGCGCGCGTACCACATGCCTTCGCTGACGCTGGCATGGAACTGGATCAGGCCGATCGGCAGCAGGCTGGTGAAGATCATCAGCGCCAGGCCCAGGTTCAGCCCCCAGAACGCCAGCTTCATCAGGCCCGGGCTGAGCGCGTATTGCGGCCGGATGTAGCGCAGCACCAGCAGCGTGAAGCCCAGCGCCAGGAAACCGTAGACCCCGAACAGCGCGGCATGCGCGTGCACCGGCGTGGTGTTCAGGCCCTGGATGTAGTACAGCGACACCGGCGGGTTGATCATGAAACCGAACACGCCCGCGCCCAGCATGTTCCAGAAGGCCACCGCCACGAAACACATCAACGGCCACTTCAGGTTTTCCATCCACGGCGCGCGCGTCTTCAGGCGCCAGTTCTCCCAGGCCTCGTGGCCCAGCACGATCAGCGGCACCACTTCCAGCGCCGAGAAGCTGGCGCCCACCGCCATCACCGGCGTGGTGGTGCCGGCGAAGTACAGGTGGTGGAAGGTGCCCGGAATGCCGCCCAGCATGAACAGCGAGGCCGAGGCCAGGCTGGCGGTCGTCGCCATGCGGCGCGACACCAGGCCCAGGGTCGAGAAGATGAAGGCCAGCGCGGTGGTGGCGAAGACCTCGAAGAAGCCTTCGACCCACAGGTGCACGATCCACCAGCGCCAGTACTCCATCACGGTCAGGTGGGTGCGCTCGCCGTAGAAGAAGCCGGCGCCGTAGAACAGGCCGATGGCGCCGACCGACGCGGTCAGCAGCGCCAGCAGGTTCTTGTCGCCGCCGGGCGTGCGCAGCGCCGGCACGATGCCGCGCAGCATCAGCACCAGCCAGAAGCAGATGCCGGCGAACTTGCCGATCTGCCACAGGCGGCCCAGGTCGACGTATTCATAGCCCTGGTGGCCGAGCCAGAAGTTCAGGTCCGGCGGCATGATCTGCGCGATCGCCAGGTAGTTGCCGGCGAACGAGCCGACCACCACCAGCACCAGCGCCCAGAACAGGATGTCGACGCCCGCCTTCTGGTATTTCGGGTCGCGCCCGCCGTTGATCAGCGGCGCCAGGAACAGGCCCGCGGCCAGGAAGCCGGTGGCGATCCAGAACAATGCGCTCTGCAAGTGCCAGGTGCGCACCAGCGAATACGGAAACCACTGCGACAGGTCGATGCCGTAGAACTTCTGCCCCTCGACCGTATAGTGCGCGGTGAAGCCGCCCAGCAGCACCTGGAAGCCGAACAGCGCCACCACCAGGAACAGATACTTGCCCAGCGCGCGCTGCGACGGCGTCAGGGCGAAGGTGGTCAGCGGGTCCTGCGCCGGCGCCTCCGGCTCGGGTTCCTCCTTGCCGCGCAGGAAGGCCCAGGCCCACACCAGCAGGCCGATGCCGGCCAGCAGCACCACCACGCTGATGATCGACCACATCACGTTCTCGCTGCTCGGGTGGTTGCCGATCAGCGGTTCGTGCGGCCAGTTGTTGGTGTAGGTGACCACGGTGCCCGCGCGCTCGGTGGCGGCGGCCCAGGCGGTCCAGAAGAAGAAATGCGTCAGCTGCTGGCGGCGCCTGGCGTCGGGCAGCGTGTTCTCCTTCATGGCGTAGTGCTCGCGGCTGGCGTGCAGGGCCGGCGCGTCCGAGAACAGCTGGTCATAGTAGGCCCCGGTCTGCGCCACCGCCTGCGCCCGGCGCGGGCTCAGCACCAGCTTGCCGCCGGCCGCGTCGGCGCGGTTGGCGCGGTACTCGGCCTTGAGCTGCTCGCGCAGCGCAGCCTGCGCGGGCGCGTCCAGCTGGCCATAATCGCGGCCATGGGCGTCGCGCGCCGCCAGGTCGAGCCAGGCCATCAGCTCGCGGTGCAGCCAGTCGGCGGTCCAGTCGGGCGCCTGATAGGCGCCGTGGCCCCAGATCGAGCCCAGCTGCATGCCGCCGATCGACTGCCAGGCGGTCTGGCCGTCGAGGATGTCGTCGCGGCCGAACAGGCGCGTGCCGTCGGCGCTGGCGACCTCCAGCGGAATCGGCGGCGCCTGGCGGTAGACTTCGCCGCCGTAGAAGCCGAGCAATGCGAACGTGACCGCCAGCACGGCGATCAGCGTGAACCATAACTTTTTATACGGGCCCATGATGGGGACACCCTCCTGTGTTGCGTTGTGAGGTATGTCCTGCATCGCGAAATCCGTGCCAGGAAAAACCCGCGCGAAATCAGTGGGTTGAAACCCGCCCGGTGGTTTCTACCCGGCCGCGGCAAGGTATAAAGCACCTGCGCGCGGTGTTTTTCACCCCGCCCTTGGCGGTCCGGGCCTCTACAATCCGGGCTGCGACAACCCAAGACAAAGGAAGCGACCGCATGGCCACGGGCAAGCCCGACGCGTGGAGCCTTTTCCTGACCGCGCATGCGCTGGTGGTGGAAGAGATCGAAAAACGACTGTCCGCCGCCGACCTGCCGCCGCTGGCGTGGTACGACGCGCTGTGGGCGCTGGAACGCGCGCCAGAGGGCGCCGCGCGCATGTTCGAGATGGCCGAGCGCATGGTCATCGCGCGCTACAACCTGACGCGCCTGATGGACCGCATCGAGGCCGCCGGACTGGTCGAGCGCTTCCGTTCCGACGAGGACCGCCGCGCCACCTACGCCCGCATCACGCCGGAAGGCCTGGCGCTGCGCCGCAAGATGTGGAAGGTCTACGGCCCGGCCATCGACGAACTGTTCCTGTCGCGGCTGCCGCAGGCGCAGCAGGACGCCATGGCCGAGCAGTTCCGCCAGATCGCCCGCCATGTGCGGGCCTTGTCCAAACCCGCAGCTTGACCTGACCGCCACGGAGTCCGCATGCCCGCCCATCCGCCCCTGCACATCGGCATCGTCGCCTGCTCGGCCGAGGGCGCCGCGCTCTGCTACCGCACGATCTGCGCCGAGGGCGCGCAACGCCTGGGGCCGCATGCGCACCCCGAGGTCTCGCTGCACAGCCTGTCGCTGGCGGACTACGTGGCGTGCCTGGAGCGCAACGACCTGGCCGGCGTCGGCGCGCTGATGCTGACCTCCGCCGACCGGCTGGCGCGCGCCGGCGCGGATTTCCTGATCTGCCCCGACAACACCATCCACCAAGCCCTGGACCACGTGCTGCCCCATTCGCCCCTGCCGTGGCTGCACATCGCCGAGGAAGTCGCGGCGGTGGCCGCCGCCCGCGGCCTGCGCCGCATCGGCCTGCTCGGCACGCGCTGGCTGGTCGACAGCGCGGTCTACCCCGACAAGCTGCGGGCCCGTGGCCAGGACTTCGTGCGCCCCGATCCGGCCGACCGCGACCTGCTGGCGCGCGTCATCATGGACGAACTGGTCTACGGCGTCTTCAAGCCCGAATCGGTCGCCCTGCTGCAAGGCGTGGTGGCGCGGCTGCGCGAGGCCGGCTGCGACGCGGTGGTGCTGGGTTGCACCGAACTGCCGCTGGTGCTGAACGACGCCAACTGCGCCTTGCCGACGCTCGATTCCACCCGCATCCTGGCGCGCGCCGCGCTGGACCGCGCTCTGGCTCACGCCTGACCTGGCGTCCCGGCCCCGCCTGAACCCCGCCCGCAGTCAGAGCTGATCCAGCCCGTACTGGCGCAGCCGGTCCAGCGTCAGCACCTTGATCTGGTTGTACGACAGCGCCAGCATGCCCTGGTCCGCCAGCGTCTGCAGCGCCTGGTTGACGCGCTGGCGCGACAGGCCGGTCAGGTAGCCCAGCTCTTCCTGTGAAATCGCCAGCGTCAGGTCGGTGGACGGATACAGCTGCGGGTTGAACAGCTGCGCCAGCGACTGCGCCACGCGCGCATCGGCGTCCAGCAGGCGATGGTTCTGGATCGAGGCGATGAACTCGCCCATGCGGTCGTTCAGCTGGCCGATGACGAAATGCGAGAACGGCAGGCTGGCCGCCAGCAGCGCATGAAAGGTGGCGGCCGGCACCAGCAGCACCAGCGACGGCTGGATCGCCACCACGTCGTACTTGCGCAGCTCGCGCTTGATGACGCTGCCCTCGCCGAACCAGCCGCCCGGCGGCACCCCCGAGAACGTGCAGCTGCGCCCCGATTCGTTGTAGATCGCCAGTTTCAGCAGGCCGCTGTGCACCCCCAGCCAGTAATCCGACGGCGCATTGCGGCGCGCGATCCAGGCGCCGCTGGCCACGTGTTCGGCGCGCGCCGTGGCCAGCACCAGGTCCTGGTGCGGCGCGTCCAGCGCGGCGAACCAGGCGCAGCCGCGCAGCAGTTCGGCCAGCTCGGTCTGGGAAACAATGTTTGAAACATCGGACATGGAAAGAACCGTGTAAAACTGCGGGTTGGACGCCCGAAAAAAGGTCTGTCATGCAGGCGACAGACACCATTTTCCGGCGGCCGATAAGCTAGGGGGCACCAACCTTCACAGGAGCCTCGCACAGGCAGGTAATCGGCCGCCAGGCTAGGCGTGGTCGCCGCCGCGTGGCTTTGCCACGCAAGGTGAGCGCAACGACGCCTGGCGGCCGATTACCTGCCTGCCCGTAGGGTGAGCGCCAAAATGAGCGCCTCTCTACGTTGCGAATGCTCGCCGTGGTCCCGCCACAACTGCGCTTCGCGCCTTGATAGTCGCTCATTTTGGCACTCATGCGAGGCTCCTGTGAAGGTTGGTGCCCCCTGGCAAGCAGCGGGATTCGCATCCATGATCAACCCCGGCGATCCAGATCAAGTTTCCCGCATAAAAGCATATCCGGGCGCCCCCGCGCCCCACAGGAGACAAGCATGAGCAGCCTGTTCGACCATGGCCTGGCACGCCGTGACGCCAACTACGAACCCCTCACCCCGGTCGACTTCATCGCCCGCGCCGCGCAGGTCTATGGCAACCGCCTGGCCGTGGTGCATGGCGCCGTGCGCCGCACCTGGGCCCAGACCTACGAGCGCGCGCAACGCCTGGCCGGCGCGCTGGCCGCCGCCGGCATCCAGCGCGGCGACACGGTGGCGGTGATGCTGCCGAACATCCCCGCCATGATCGAGGCCCACTTCGGCGTGCCGATGCTGGGCGCGGTGCTCAACACCCTCAACACCCGCCTGGATACGCCCAGCGTCCTGTTCATGCTGGGCCACGGCGAGGCCCGCGCGCTGATCGTCGACACCGAATACGCCGAGGTCGCGCAGCGCGCCCGCGCCGAATTCCCGCACCTGAAAGTGATCTCGGTGCACGACCTGGACGGCGCCCCGGCCACCCTGCCCGGCGCCACCGACTACGAGGCCTTCCTGGCCGCCGCCCCCGCCACATTCGACTGGCGCCCGCCGGCCGACGAATGGGACGCGATCGCGCTGAACTACACCTCCGGCACCACCGGCGATCCCAAGGGCGTGGTCTACCACTACCGCGGCGCGTATCTCAACGCCGTCAGCAACATCCTCGAATGGGACATGCCCAAGCATCCGGTCTACCTGTGGACGCTGCCGCTGTTCCACTGCAACGGCTGGTGCTTCGCCTGGACCGTGGCGGCGCGCGCCGGCGTCAACGTCTGCCTGCGCAAGTTCGATCCCAGGACCGTGTTCGACCTGATCCGCGCCGAGGGCGTGACCCACTACTGCGGCGCGCCCATCGTGCAGAGCGCGCTGGCCAACGCCCCGGCCGAGCTTCGCGCCGGCATCAGCCACACCGTGCGCACCATGGTGGCCGGCGCCGCGCCCGCCCCGGCGGTGATCGCCAAGATGAAGGAAATCGGCTTCGAACTGACCCACGTCTACGGCCTGACCGAGGTCTACGGCCCGGCCGCGGTGTGCGCCACCCAGGACGCCTGGAACGACCTGGAAGACGAGCAGCGCGCGCTGCTGACCGCGCGCCAGGGCGTGCGTTACCACCTGCAGGCCGGCGTCTCGGTGCGCAACCCCGACACCATGGAGGAAGTGCCGGCCGACGAGCAGACCGTGGGCGAGATCATGTTCCGCGGCAACATCTGCATGAAGGGCTACCTGAAGAACGAGCGCGCCACCGACGAGGCCTTCGGCGGCGGCTGGTTCCACACCGGCGACCTGGGCGTGATGACGCCCGACGGCTACATCCGCATCAAGGACCGCAGCAAGGACATCATCATCTCCGGCGGCGAGAACATCTCCAGCATCGAGGTCGAGGACGCCCTCTATCGCCATCCGGCCGTGGCCGCCGTGGCGGTGGTGGCCATGCCCGACCCGAAATGGGGCGAGACGCCGTGCGCCTTCGTCGAGCTCAAGCCCGGCCACAGCGCCACCGCCGAAGAGATCATCGCGCACTGCAAGCTGCTGCTGCCCGGCTTCAAGGTGCCGCGCGCGGTGCGCTTCGGCGAACTGCCCAAGACCTCGACCGGCAAGATCCAGAAATTCGAACTGCGCGCCGCGGTGGGTTCCACCCGCGCCATCGACGCCACCTGATTCCCTTCCTACCCGGAGCTCCGACGCCATGACGTACCAAGCCCCCGTGAAAGACATGCTGTTCGTGCTGAACCACCTTGCCGGCCTGCCGCAGGTGGCGGCGCTGCCGCAATATGCCGAAGCCACGCCCGACACCGCCCAGGCGGTACTGGAAGAAGCCGCCACCTTCGCCGGCGACGTGCTGGCGCCGCTGAACCACCCGGCCGATCGCGAGCCCAGCGCCTGGCGCGACGGCGCGGTCACCACCTCGCCCGGCTTCAAGCAGGCCTTCCGCCAATACGCCGAAGCCGGCTGGCAAGGCATGACGCACCCGGTCGAATACGGCGGCCAGGGCCTGCCCGGCCTGCTGGGCGCGCCCTGCTCCGAAATGCTCAACGCCGCCAACCTGTCGTTCGCCTTGTGTCCGCTCTTGACCAACGGCGCGGTCGAGGCGCTGCTGACGGCCGGCTCGCCCGAACTGCGCGAGCGCTTCATCGGCCCGATGCTGTCGGGCCAATGGACCGGCACCATGAACCTGACCGAGCCGCAGGCCGGCTCCGACCTGGCGCTGCTGCGCAGCCGCGCGCAGCCGGTCGGCGACGGCACCTACCGCATCTCCGGCACCAAGATCTTCATCACCTACGGCGAGCACGACCTGGCCGAGAACATCGTCCACCTGGTGCTGGCGCGCCTGCCGGACGCGCCCGAGGGCGTCAAGGGCATCTCGCTGTTCCTGGTGCCCAAGTTCCTGGTCAACGACGACGGCTCGCTGGGCGCGCGCAACGACGTCGCCTGCGTGTCGATCGAGCACAAGCTGGGCATCAAGGCCAGCCCCACCGCCACGCTGCAGTTCGGCGACGCGGGCGGCGCCATCGGCTACCTGGTGGGACAGGAAAACCGCGGCCTGGACGCCATGTTCATCATGATGAACGCGGCCCGCTTCGCCGTCGGCGTGCAGGGCATCGCGGTGGCCGACCGCGCCTACCAGCACGCGCTGGCCTACGCCGCCGAACGCGTGCAGAGCCGCCCGGTGGACGGCTCCTCGCGCGAGGCCGTGCCGATCATCCAGCACCCGGACGTGCGCCGCATGCTGGGCACCATGCGCGCGCTGACCGAGGCCGGCCGCGCGCTGGCCTACTACACCGCCGGCCATGCCGACCTGGCGCACGCCAGCGCCGATCCGGCGGCGCGCGCGCGCCACCTGGCGGTGCAGGAATTCCTGGTGCCGATCGTCAAGGGCTGGTGCACCGAGGCCTCCATCGACGTCGCCAGCCTGGGCGTGCAGGTGCACGGCGGCATGGGCTTCATCGAGGAGACCGGCGCCGCCCAGTACTACCGCGACGCCCGCATTCTCACCATCTACGAAGGCACCACCGCGATCCAGGCCAACGACCTGGTCGGCCGCAAGACGCTGCGCGACGGCGGCGCGGTGGCGCAGGCGCTGATCGAAGAGATCCGCAAGACCGAGGAAGCGCTGCAGGCGCGCAGCGAACCGGCGGCGCGCCTGGTGCTGACGCCGCTGCGCCAGGGCCGCCTGGCGCTGGCCAACACGGTCGACTTCGTGGTCGCCAACGCCGCCGCGCACCCTAACGCGGTGTTCGGCGCCGCCGTGCCCTACCTGCTGCTGGCCGGCACGGTGCTGGCCGGCTGGCAGATGGCGCGCGCGCTGCTCGCGTCGCTGGACCACCTGGACGAGGACCCGGCCTTCCACCAGGCCAAGATCGCCACGGCCCAGACCTACGCGCTGCACAAACTGACGCAGGCGCCGGGGCTGGCGGCGGTGGTGGCGGGGTCGAACGAGTACGCCGTGCAGCCATGATGCCCGGCGGCGGCCGCGCCAGGCCGGCCGCGCCCCTGCCCCCGAAAGACCGCCACGGCGGTCTTTTTTCATGGGGCGCGACGCCGTTAAGCATATAACCAAAATGAATAATAAAAAGGCATAAACATATCTAAAATTACTAAGCAGATCCGGGAAGCCCGGACCCGCGGGCAAGCCGCCAGCCGCACCAAGGCGCCGTCGTTCAGGACCCCTCTTCCATGTTCCGCAAGCTGTTCACCGCCGCCGTCATCGCCGCCGCCACGTCCCTCGCTCCCGCCCACGCCGCGCCGCCCGCGCTGGAAATCGGCTACCTGCCGATCCTGCCGGACGCGCAGTTGTTCGTGGCGCTGGAGGAAGGCACCTTGCAGGCCAAGGGCGCCCCGGCGCCCAAGCTGGTGCAGTTCCAGAGCGGCCCCGCGCTGACGCAGGCGCTGCTGGCCGGCCAATTGGACGTGGCCTACGTCGGCATCGGCCCGGCGCTGGTGGCCAGCGCCAAGGGCGCCGGCATCAAGGTGGTGGCCTCCAACATCGTCGAGCAGGTCAACGTGGTCGCGTTGGGCGCGCTGGCGCCGTATTTCGCCTCGGGCGATCCGGCCACCGCGTTCGCCCGCTTCGCCAAGGACAAGGGCAGGAAGCCCGTCATCGCCAGCTACCCCAAGGGCGCGGTGCCCGAGGCCGCGCTGCAATACTGGCTGCGCAACCGCCTCAAGGCCGATCCGGCCAGCCTGGAACTGATCTACCAGGGCGAAGCGCAGATCCAGCAGTCGCTGCTGACCGGCGCCATCGACGGCGCCGCCATCCTCGAACCCACCGTCACCACCGTGCTGACCCGCGCGCCCGATTCGCGCGTGGTGGCGCGCGGCTCGCAACTGTTCCCGAACCAGCCCGGCGCCGTGCTGCTGGTGCGCGACAAGCTGATCGCCGAGCACCCCGAGGCCGTGCAGCAGCTGGTCGACGCGCAGCTCGCCGCGACCGCCCAACTGCGCGACGATCCGGCCCGCGCCGCGGCCCACGTGCAGAAGTACGTCGGCGGCGGCCGCCTGGATCGCGCGCTGGTCGAAAAGGCCATCCGCAATTCGCATGACCAGTTCGTGGCCGATCCGCACGCCATCGTCGACGCCACCGCCGAGCTGCAGACCTTCCAGGCCAGCCTGGGCACGGTCGAGGCCGCCAAGGTCGACGTCAAGCAGCTGTTCGACACCCGCTTCTACGACAAGGCCAGGAAGCAATGAGCCAGACCGCCCCCGCCCTGGCCGCTCCCGCGCCGCAGGCCCGCAAGGGCGCGGCGCCGGGGTTCGCCGCCGCGCGCCGCGCGGCCTACGGCATCGGCGGACTGGCCCTCTTCATCGCCATCTGGAAGGCCGCGCTGATCTGGCAATGGGCGCCTGCGGGCACCCTGCCCGACCCCTTCGCGCTGCCCGCCACGCTGGTCCAGGAATGGCAGTCGGGCCGGCTGCTGCCGGCCATCGGCTCCAGCCTCGTGCATTACTTCTGGGGCCTGGCCGCGGGCACCGCGCTGGGCTTCGGCGTGGGCCTGGCGGCCGCGACGCTGCCGCGCTTCGACCTGGCGCAAGCCTATCTGGCGCGCATCCTGCGGCCGATCCCGCCGCTGGCCTGGGTGGTGTTCGCCATCGCCTGGTTCAAGGTCAGCCATGCCGGCGCCGCCTTCGTCATCGCCATCGGCGTGTTCTGGGTCAACTACTTCGCCACCTACAGCGCGGTGCGCAACGTCGATCCGCGCTACTACGAACTGGCGCGCGCCTTCGGCCACGGCGGCTACCTGGCGCGCGCGCTGGGCGTGACGCTGCCGGCCATCGCGCCCGGCGCGCTGTCGGGCGTGCGCACCGGCATCGGCCAGGCCTGGATGACGCTGATCGCCGCCGAACTGCTGGGCGTGCCCGGCATGGGCCAGGAAATGAATGCCGCCGCCGGTGTCGGCGCCTACGACGCGGTGGTGGTCTACATGCTGATCATCTCGCTGGTCTACACGCTGTGCGACCTGGCCTTCTCCACGTTCGAACGCAAGGTGCTGCAATGGCGTCCGTAATCGAGTTTTCCAAGCTCTCGTACCAGCATCCGGGTGCCGACGCGCCCGTGATCCAGGGCCTGTCGCTGGTGATCGAGGCGGGCAGTTTCGTGGCCGTGGTGGGCGGCTCGGGCGTGGGCAAATCGACGCTGCTGCGCGCGGCGGCCGGCCTGGCCGACCCCGCCAGCGGCGAGGTGCGCTTCCAGGCGCCCGCGCGCCCCGGCCGCCGCAGCCGCGCGGTGGTGTTCCAGGACAGCCGCCTGATGCCCTGGCGCACGGTCGGCGGCAACGTCGGCTACGGCCTCGAAGGCCTGGGCCTGGATCGCCAGGAACGGCAACAACGCGTCGACGCCGCGCTGCAATTGACCGGCCTGGGCGACTACGGCCGCCGCTGGCCGCACCAGCTGTCCGGCGGCCAGGCGCAGCGCGTCGGCATCGCCCGTGCGCTGGCGGTCAAGCCCGACCTGCTGCTGATGGACGAACCCTTCAGCGCGGTCGACGCCATCACCCGCCGCAACCTGCAGCAGGAACTGATCCGCGTGTGGCAGGCCTCCGGCGCGGCGGTGCTGTTCGTCACCCACGACATCGAGGAAGCGGTGTTCCTGGCCGACAAGGTGGTGGTGCTGGGCGGCCGCCCGGCCAACATCGCGGGCCACTACGACATCGACCTGCCGCGCCCGCGCGACCGCGCCGATCCGGCGTTCGCGCGACAAGTGGCGGCCATCGCCCATACGCTCGAACATCACTGAGCGGGCCGCGCCGGCGTTCCGTCACGCCCGCGGCGCAACCGCGCAGCCGGGCGCCGGCGCCGCCTTGCGCGGCAGCGTCAGCGCCCAGAACAGCGTCGCCGCCAGGCTCAGCCCCAGGCCCAGCGCGCAGACACCCAGCCAGCCGGCCCGCGCATAGACGAAGGTCGAGGCGATCGACCCGAGTCCGCTGCCCACCGCATAGAACATCATGTAGCCGCCGACCAGCCGGCTGTGCGCCTGCGCGCTGATGGAAAAGATCATGGCCTGGTTGGTCACGTGCAGCGCCTGCGCCGCGATGTCCAGCACCAGCACGCCCAGCGCCAGCGCCCACAGGCTGCGGTCCAGGAAGGCGATCGGCACCCAGGCCAGGCACAGCAGCGCCAGGCCCGCGCCCGTGGTCAGTTGCGCATGGCCGCGATCGGCCAGCCGGCCGGCCCGCGCCGCCACCAGCACCCCGGCCACGCCCACCAGCCCGAACGCGCCCACCGCGGTATGCGTCAGCGAATGCGGCGGCGCGCTCAGCGGCAGCACCAGCGCCGTCCAGAACGCGCTGAAGACGGCGAACATCAACAGCGCGATCATGCCGCGCACCCGCAGCACCCGTTCACTCGCCAGCAAGGTGAACATCGAGCGCAGCAACGCGCCATAGCCCAGCCCCGCGATCGGCAAGGCGCGGCGCGGCAGCCAGCGGGCCAGCGCCAGGGCCAGCAGCGCGGCCAGGCCGGCCGACACCAGGTAGACCGCGCGCCATCCCCACAGGTCGGCCACCGCGCCCGCCAGGGTCCGCGCCAGCAGCAGGCCGATCACCACGCCCCCCTGTACCGCGCCCACCACCCGCCCGCGTTCGCCCGGCGCGGCCAGCGCCGCCGACAGCGCCAGCAGGCCCTGGGTCATGGCGGTGCCGAGCAGGCCCAGCGCCAGCATCCCGGCCAGCAGCCACGGCGCGGCGGACGCCAGCGCCACCGCGGCCAGCGCCAGCACCAGCAGCCCCAGCTGCGCCAGCATCAGGCGGCGCCGGTCGAGCAGGTCGCCCAGCGGCACCACCAGCACCAGCGCCAGCGCGCAGCCCAGCTGCGTCGCGGTGACGACGATGCCCACCGCGCCCTCGTCCAGGCGGAACTCGCGGCCCATGGCGTCCAGCAGCGGTTGCGCGTAATACACGTTGGCCACGCTCAAGGCGCAGGCCACGGCCAGCAGCAGCACCAGGGCGGCGGGCATGCGGCCGGCGGATGCCGTGGCGGCCGCAGATGCCGTGGATGCCGTGGATTCCTTGGACGCCGTGGACGCCGCGGATGCCGGCGATGAAGGCGATGAAGGAGATGGCGGAGCAGCAGGGGCAGGATCGGTCCGGTCTGGCATGATGGCCTCAAGTAGTTTTATTACGAAACCAGAATGCTATTCCTTGAAGTTTTATAATGCAACCACACATTCGATATCTCTCCCCGCCGCGATGCGCGGCAAAGGTCAGGACGACATGGTCAAACGCACCAGCCTCGAAGGCGCCGCCTGCCCGGTGGCGCGCGCGCTCGACGCCATCGGCGACTGGTGGTCGCTGCTGATCGTGCGCGATGCCTTCGATGGCGTGCGGCGTTTCGGCGAATTCCAGAAAAGCCTGGGCGTGGCCAAGAACATCCTCAGCGACCGCCTGCGCACGCTGGTGGCGCACGAGATCCTGGCGGCGGCGCCGGCCTCGGACGGCAGCGCCTACCAGGAATACGTGCTGACGGAAAAGGGCCGGGCGCTGTTTCCCGTCATCGTCGGGCTGCGCCAGTGGGGCGAAGACCATTACTACGGCCCCGCCGAACCGCACTCCACGCTGATCGACCGCAAGCGCGGCCAGCCGGTGCAGCGCCTGGAGATTCGCGCCCAGGACGGCCGCGCGCTGACGCCGGACGACACCGTGGTGCGCAAGGTCGGCGCCGACCGCGCCTGACCCAGGCGCGCGCCCGCCGCCATTGGCCGACGCGCGCGGCGACCGGCGGGCGGCCCCGCCTCAGGCCGCGGCGGCCTGCGGCCATTGCCCCGTGGCCAGCGCGGTCGGCGAATAGCCGCCGAAGCGCCAACGCAGCGCCAGCGCGCCCGGCCTGGCCCGCACCCGTTGCACATGAACGCGCCACAAGCGCTCGGCCCCCGCGAAGGTGGCGATCTCCGGACTGTCCAGGACCACCTCGGCGCAGCCCGACACCTGCAAGACGTCGCCGCGCTCGAAATCGATGAACAGCAGCCCCGCGCGCGGATTGAGCACCATGTTGCCCAGCGTATTGAAAAAGCGGTTGCCGGAGAAATCCGGAACCGTCAGCGTGTCGCCGTCGATCCGCACGAACCCCGGCTTGCCGCCACGGTGCGAGACATCGACCCGGCGCCCGGCCTCGTCCGTATCGGCGTAAGTCGCCACGAACAGCGTGTCGGCGCGCGCGATCAGCGCCCGGTCGGCATCGGCCAGCCCCGTCCGCTCGCGCGCCGCCCCCGGGAAGCGCAAGGCCGGCGAGCGCGAGAAATGGAAATCGCGCGCCTGGATGTACTGCGGGCAGTTGCCGAACGACTCGGCCACCGTGACCGCGAAACGCTTGCCGTCCCACGCGGTGATGCGGCCGTTCATGCGGTTGCGGCGGCGCGTGTGCAGTTCGATGCCCAGCAGGCCCACCGGCTGGTCCGGCCCCAGGCCGGCGCGCAGCGGATCATCGGCATCCGGCAGCGCGGCCACCTGCAAGGTCGCGGGATCCGGCGACACGGCGAAGCCCGGCTCGCCCTCCAGCACGCCGGCCCAGGGATCGCCCTGGCCGTCGACCGCGCCCATCAGCAGGAACGGCAGCTGCGCGAAGAAGGCGCGATGCTGGTCCGGCATGTATGGGCGGATCACTTTCGCGCCCACCTGCGCCATGCGCTCGGCCATGCCGATATGCGCCTGCAACTGCAGTTCGCCTGCGTGCCAGGGCGCGGCGGGCGCCGTGCCCGCGGATCCTGCGGTGGCCGGACCGGCGGTCGCCGGCGTGACGGCTGTCGAACCGCCGGCCGGCGCGGCGCCAGCCGGGCTCATCGTGGTCGCATTCATGTCAGGCTCCTTGCGCGGGCATGCCGCGCGCGCTTCGGTTCACGCCGCCCGCAATCCGACCGGCGACGCCACCATCGGCACGAAGCGCGGCAGCGCCTCGATCCGCGCCAGCCAGTCGCGCACCCGCGGATAGTCCGCCAGCGACACGTTGCCTTCCGGCGCATGCGCCACGTAGGTGTAGCAGGCCACGTCGGCGAGGGTCGGCGCGGCGCCGGCCAGATAGCCGGTGGCGGCGAGCTCCTGCTCCATCACCGCCAGCAAGGCATGCGCGCGCGCCAGCGTGGCCGGCACGTCATACGGAGCGCCGAACACCGTCACCAGACGCGCGGCGGCGGGGCCGCCCGCCAGCGGGCCGGATGCGGCCGACAGCCAGCGCTGCACCGCCGCCGCGCCCACCGCGTCCTCGGGCAGCCAGGCCTGGCCGTTGTAGCGCTTGCACAGGTACACCAGGATCGCGGTGGAGTCGGCCACCACCACGCCGTTGTCGTCGATCACCGGCACCTGGCCAAAAGCGTTCAGCGCCAGGAACTCGGGCCGCTTCTGCGCGCCGCTGCGCAGGTCCACATCGACCGTGCGGTGCGGCACGTCGAGCAGCGACAGCATCAGGGCCACGCGGTGCGAATGGCCGGACAGGGGAAAACTGTAGAACGTCAGGGGAGCGGCGGACATGGCGGCATCTCGGATAGAGGAAACAGGCCTCCATCTTGAACCGCCCGCGCCCGCCGGGGAACGGCCACGGCGCGCAAGACACCATTGCCGCCAGTGAAAGGATCAAGCCGGCAGGGCCGCCAGGTCGCGGCGCAGCGCGTCGACGCAGAAGTCGACGAAGCTGCGCACCTTGGCCGAACTCTTGCGCCCTTCCGGGTACACCACGTGCACCGGCAGCGGCGCCATTTCGTAATCGCGCAGCACCACCTGCAAGGCGCCGCTGGCCAGGTCGCGCGCCACCTGGTAGGACACCACCTGGGTCAGCCCCCAGCCCTCGCAGGCGGCGGCCACCGCGGCCTGGAACGAGGTCACCGTCAACTGCGATGCCAGCGGCAGGCGTCGCGGCTGCCCATCCTGCAGGAAACGCCATTGCGCGCCGCGCCCTTCCATTGCCGCCGTGATGGTGCAAAAGCGCGCCAGCGCGTCGGGACTGTCGGGCGTGCCGTGGCGTTGCAGGAAGTCGGGCGAGGCGCACACCACCCGCCGCACCTGCCCCACCGGCACCGCCGTCAGAGTCGAGTCGGGCAAGGCGCCGATGCGCACCGCCACGTCCACGCCCTCGTCCAGCAGATTCACCACGCGGTCCACCAGCAGGGCGTTCACCGACACCTCGCGGTGCTGGCGCAGGTAGCCCAGCACCGCCGGCATCACGTGCAGTTCACCGAAGCGCGCCGGCGCGGTGATGTGCAGCGACCCGCGCGGCGCCGCCATCGCCCCCGCGGCGGCGTCGTCGGCCTGCTCCACGGCTTCGAGAATGGCGCGGCAATCGGCCGCGTAGCGCTGGCCGGCTTCGGTCAGGCGCAGGCTGCGGGTGGTGCGCACCAGCAGCAGCGTGCCCAGCCGGCGCTCCAGCGCCGCGACGCTGCGCGTCACGCTCGGCGCCGACATCGCCAGCCGGCGGGCCGCGGCGGCGAAGCTCTGCGCCTCGGCCACTGCCAGGAAGACAGTCATTTCATGGAATCGGTTCAAGGCGCTCGGCCTCCTCGGAAGGGATGCGCGCCGGCAGGCCCGGCATGGCCGGCAGCGCCGCGACGCTGTCGCGCACGCCACGCTGCACGATGTCGGCCAGGGCCGCGGCCACCGGGCCGGGCCGGCCTTGCGCGTGATACAGCGACAACGACAACGGCGGCAACGGCGGCAGGCCCTGCTCGCCCGGCGCCAGCACCCGCAAGCCGGCGGGCAGCCCCAGCGGCGTGCGCACCATCAGCCCCAGCCCCGCGCTGGCCGCCGCCCACAGGCCCGCCAGGCTGGGACTGATGAAGGCCGCGGTCCAGGCGATGCCGGCGCGGTCCAGCGCATCGGTGGCGCGGCTGCGGAACAGGCAGGGCGCCTCGAACGCCACCAGCGGCAAGGCGCCGTCGGCATCGCGCGCCGGCGCGGCCCCCGCCGGGTCGGTGACGGCCGGACCGATCCAGCACAGCGGCAGCTCGGCCAGCCTGACGCCATGCGGCCGCGCCGCGTCATGGTCCCAGGCCAGCGCCAGGTCCAGTTCGCCGGCCGCCACGCGTTCGAGCAGTTCGGCATTGCGCGCCACCCGCGCTTCGATCCGCACCTGCGGATGGGCGCGGGCGAACTGGCCCAACACGTGCGGCAGCAGGATCTCGCCGAAATCCTCCTGCAGACCCAGGCGCACCCGCCCCTGCAGGCGCGTGCCGCGCACCGCCACCGAAGCCTGGTCGTTCAGTTCCAGCAGCCGGCGCGCGTACGCCAGCATGGTCTCGCCGGCGTCGGTCAGCGTCAGGCCGCGCCCGGCCTTGCGCAGCAGCGGCACGCCGGCCTGTTCCTCGAGCTTTTTCAGCTGCGCGCTGACGGCCGAGGTCGAGCGCCCGAGGCGATCGGCCGCGCGGCCGAAGCTGCCCAGCTCCACCCCGGCGACGAAGCTGCGCAACACGTCCAGGTCAAAGGTGACAGGCCTGATCATCCCGTTTTTCAAAACCTTTAATTGAAAATTTCCTGATTTTCAGAATGATGTTACGGGCGCAGACTTTGCCGCGTCAATCCCGCCTGGAACCGTCATGTCCTTGCCCGCCTCCGTGCTTTCCGCCCCAACCCCTGCCGCGCGCCCCACCCACCGCTGGAAGGTGCTGGCGGTAGGGGTGGCCGCCAACGTCGCGTTCTCCGCGGCGGCGGCCGGCCTGCCCGCCACCGCCGTCTTCCTGCGCGCCGACTACCGGCTGGACAACGACGCGCTGGGCCTGGCGCTCGGCGTGCTCGGCCTGGGCGTGGCGTTGTTCGAGCTGCCCTGGGGCCTGCTGGCCGACCGCTGGGGCGACCGGCCAGTGCTGTTGGCCGGCCTGGGCGCGACGGCGGCGGCGCTGGCCTGGATGAGCCTGTGCGCCGCGCCGGCCCACGGCGTCGCGCCCGCCTTGTGGCTGCTGGCGCTGGGCCTGCTGCTGGTGGGCGTGATGGGCGGCAGCGTCAACGGCGCCAGCGGCCGCGCGGTGATGGCGTGGTTCGACGAAGGCGAGCGCGGCCTGGCGATGAGCATCCGCCAGACCGCCGTGCCGCTGGGCGGCGGTCTGGGCGCGCTGGTGCTGCCGTGGCTGGCGTCGCGGGCCGGCTTCGGCGCGGTGTTCGGCCTGCTGGCCGGCCTGTGCGCGGGCGCCGCGCTGCTGGCGCTGGGGTGGCTGCGCGAGCCGGATCGGGCGCGCCGCGTTGCGGCGACCGGCGCCGGCGGCAACGCCCGGACGGCCTCCTCGCTATCCGCAGGCCACAAGCCGGCCGCCACCCCGCCATCCAGCCCCCTGCGCGACGCCAGGGTGTGGCGCGCGGCGGTGGCGATCGGCCTGCTGTGCTGCCCGCAATTCGCGGTGCTGACGTTCGCCACGGTATTCCTGCACGACTTCAGCGGCGCCGGCATCGCCACGCTGACCGCCGTGATGGTGGCGGTGCAACTGGGCGCCATGGTCGCGCGCATCGCCAGCGGCCGCTGGACCGACCGCCACGGCAACCGCCGCGCCTACCTGCGCGGCTGCGTGTGGCTGGGCTGCCTGCTATTCGTGGCGCTGGCGGCCGCCGCCTGGGTCCAAGGCGCGGCGCCCGGCCACCGCGCGGCGCTGCTGGCCGTGCCCGTGCTGCTGGCGGCCGCCGGCATCTGCGCCTCGGCCTGGCACGGCGTGGCCTACACCGAACTGGCCACGCTGGCCGGCGCCGCCCGCGCCGGCACCGCGCTGGGGCTGGCCAACACCTGCGTCTACCTGGGATTGTTCCTGACGCCGCTGGCGCTGCCGCGGCTGGTGGCGGCCACGTCCTGGCCGCTGGCCTGGCTGGCCGCCGGCGGCGCCATGCTGGCGGTCTTGCCGCTGCTGCCACGGCCAGCGCGGCCGTGAATGCACGTCAACCGAGACGCATCGACCGACGCCACCACTAGCCCTTGAACTCCTGCCGCAGCCACGCCAGGAATGCCTTGACCGGCGGATGGCGTTCGCGGCCCGGCGCGCACAGCGCGGTGTAGGCGGCGCCCGCCACGCTCACCTCCGGCCGCAGCGGCACCAGCGTGCCGGCCGCGACGCTGTCGGACACCATCACCGAACTGGCCAGCACCAATCCCTGCCCGGCGATCGCGGCCTGCAGCGCGTAGTGTTCCTCGGCATACGCGTGCACCGCCGCCGGCTTGCGCCAGGCGGGCAGGCCCGCCGCTTCGCACCACTGCCGCCAGCCCTCGTCATACAGCGCCGAATCGCGCCAGCGCACCGTCACCAGCGCGGGCTTGGCGCGGCGCGCCTGCGCCACCAAGGCCGGCGCGCCGTAGACCCCGAACCGTTCCTGCAACGCGCAGGCCGCGTGCAGCGCCGGATAGCGCCGGCTGCTGTAGCGGATCGCCACGTCCACGCTGGCGTCCTGCAGCAGGTCGATGGTCTCGGCCTGCGACTGCAGGCGCAACTGGTATTGCGGATAGGCCTGGTAGAAACGGCCCAGCCGCGGCACCAGCCACAGCGCCGCGAACGAATGGGTGGTGGACAGCGTCAGGGCGCCCGCCGCGCTGGCCGGCCGCAGCGCATCCAGCGTCTGCGCGATGTCGAGCAAGGCGCCATGCGCGCTGGCGAACAGGCGCGCGCCGCCGTCGGTCAGGCGCACGCCCTGCGGCACGCGGTCGAACAGCGCCACGCCGGCATGGCGCTCCAGCGCCTTGATCTGGTGCGACACGGCGGTCGGCGTCACCGACAGCTCGGCCGCGGCCGCCTTGAAACTGCGCAGCCGCGCGGCGGCCTCGAACGCGCGCAGCGCGGTAACCGGCAGGGAGGCGAACACAGCGGCCCCTTATAGATGAATTCATTTCATCTTAGCCAAGAAATGCTCGTTTGTCGCTGCGGGAGGATATCCGTAAATTTGCCTGGCAATCTCTTCCAAACGAGGCAATCAAACATGAATTCAGATCATCAACATAAACGCCTGCTGATCCTGGCGGGCAGCCCCCGCCGCGACGGCAACAGCGCCGCCCTGGGCGCCGCCGCCCTGCGTGGCGCCCAGGCGGCCGGCAGCGCGGCCGCGCTGCTGTTCCTGGACGACTACATCAAGGGCTTCCTGCCCGACCTGCGCCATGCGTCGGCGCCGGACGACCGCTATGGCGAGCTGTTCCTGGAACACTTCCTGCCGGCCGACGGCGTGCTGTTCTGCACCCCGCTCTACTGGTATGGCATGTCGGCGCAGACCAAGGCCTTCTTCGATCGCTCGTTCACCCACTACGCCGGCGCCGGCCCCGAGCCCGAGGCCGTCAAGGCGCGCATGGCCGGCAAGCGCCTGGGCCTGGCCGTGGCTTCGGAGGAAACCTATCCCGGCGCCGTGCTCGGCGTGGTGCACCAGGTGCAGGAATTCGCCCGCTACACGCATGCCGACTTCGTCGGCTACGTGCACGGCTCGGGCAACAGCCGCGGCGAGGTCGCGCTGGACCCGCGCCGTCCGCTGGCGGCGGCCGAGGCGCTCGGGGCGGAATTCTTCACGCGGAAATACTCGGACTATCGGCTAGAGACGCCACGCAGTCACAACGTATGGGCGTCGCCCCCGCCAGGCGACGCTCGCCGCGACTGAGCCAGCCCAGCGCGATCGGCCACAGCGTGTCGCGAAAACGCTCGTGAAAGAAGGCGAAGTGGCCGATCGCCTCCAGCCCCAGCGATGCCGGCGCCAACCGCAGATGGGTGCGGGCGCTGCCGGTGAAATACGCCAGCAGCCGGCCGACGGCGGCCTCGGTGCCGAATTCGTCGTCGGTGACGCTGAGCGCCAGGATCGGCGCGGTCACCGCCGCCATCGCGGCCACCCGATGGTCCGCCCCGCCGCGCCCCTCGAACCGCGGCCCCATCAGGCTCCAGTCGCGCACCACGCCGCGCGGCGTGTCCTCCAGCCAGCCCAGCCGGCGTCCCGGAAAATAACCGAGACAGACCGCCAGCAGCGGCATCACCACATGCCACTTGGCCAGCATGCGCAGGCGCTGCCCGGCGGCGTAGTCGCGCCAGTAGGCGTACTGCGCGCCCATGGTGAAAATGCGCCGCAGCCGCCGCGCCGACGGCGCCAGGCCGGTGACGAAGCCGCCGATGCTGTGCGCCACCACGTCCACCGGCTGGCCGGGAAAATGCGCGTCGACATAGCCCAGCACCGCCTCGAAATCCTTCTCGCCCCAATCCATCCAGGACGCCTCGAAACCGCGCAGCGAGGCCGGCCGCGATTCGCCGATCCCGCGATAGTCGTAGGTCAGCACGTCGAAGCCGTGCTGGTGCAGGTAGGCCGCGAACCGGGCGTAATAGCGGCAGCGCACCGACGTGGCGGCGTTGATGACAACCACCGGACGCGGTCCGGCCGGATCCGGCTCGGGGTGGCGCCACACGTAGCCTCCCAGCGCCACGCCGTCGGCGGCGCGCAGCGTAATGCGTTGCGGGTCCATATTCACATTCCTAATGATCAATCAATAAGGCACGAAAACCTACTGTCTTGATCGATTAAACCCGCACGAAAGTGCTGATTCAAACGATTATTCGTCGCCCATTACATGATCTACAGGAATGTCTAATTGACCACTGAGCGCCCCGCCGAGCGGCGCAGCACCCCCGGCGGGCTGCCATAGACCTGCTTGAACACCCGCGTCAGGTGCGCCTGGTCGGCAAAGCCGACGGCCAGCGCCGCCTCGGCCAGCGGCAGGCCGCCGCGCAGCAGCGCGCGGGCGCGCGCCACCCGCCAATTACGCAGCCACGCCAGCGGCGGCAGGCCGTAGCGCCGCGCGAAGCGCTTGACCAGCGTGCTGCGGTGACGGCCCTCGGCCCGGGCCAGCGCCTCCAGGTC
>NZ_CYTU01000004.1:36514-81433 GCF_001299375.1 Achromobacter sp. 2789STDY5608621
CCCGGGCATGGTCCTCGAACCAGTCCGGCTCGATATACGCCATGCGATAGGCCAGCAAACCGGCCGACGTGCCGCCCGTGTGCACCTGGCCCGGCGCGATCACCACCAGGTCGCCCTCGCCCGCCTCGAACGGCCGGCCGTGCACGGTGAAGGCGCAACGCCCCCGGGCGATGGCGCCGATCGACCAGGCGTCGTGGAAGTGCGCCTCGTAGCGATAGGCGCGCAGGTCGGCGATCAGCACGTCGCCGGGCAGGCTCGCGCCGCAATGCCAGATGTGTTGGGAAACCGCCATGGGAAGATGCCTGGGCAGGACTGAGGGGACGCGGCCGCCAGCGCCGGCCGCCCTGGCGACAGGCTACCCGAAATAGCGCCCTTCCGTGTTCAGCGAGCGCGCCAGCAGCCAGGCGTTGCGCGGATGTTCGCCGATGCGGCGCGCGGCATAGGGCCACCAGTCCTGGCCGAACGGCAGATAGACCCGGACCGTGTAGCCCAGCCGGCGCAGCGCCAGCTGCCAATCCGGCCGCACGCCGTAGAGCATCTCGAACTCGAACGCCTCCGGCGCCCAGCCGCGCTCGCGCGCCAGCGCCATGATGGCGCCCGCGAGCCGGTCGTCGTGAGTGCCGAAGACCGGCAGGAAGCCGGCCTCGCGCGCCGCCGGCGACAGCATGATGGCGGCGGCATCCAGGTAGGCCTGGTCGATGCGGGCGCGGCCGGCATGGTCCAGCGCGCGTTCGGGAAACGCGCCCTTGACCAGCCGCAGCGAGGTGCGCTGGCCGATCGTCCAGGCCAGGTCGGCCGGCGTGCCAAGACGCCGCGCCTGCAGCGTCAATCCGGCGGGCAGGCCCGCTTGCAACAGCTCGCGATGCAAGGCGCAGGTGCGCTCGCGCAGGCCCGAGTCCTCCATGTCCAGCACCACCCAGTCGCGGCCGCCCACCGACGCCTCGCGCGCCGCGGCGGCGATGCGCCGCGCATTGCCGCGCCCGAGCTCGTCGCCGCGCATGTAGCCGATGGCGGTGGGGTCGATGGACACGTGCACGTCCAGCCCGGCCTGGCCCAGCGCGGCGCAGGCCTGCATGGCCTGCCGCGTGTTGTGCTCGATGGCATCGGCGTCGGCCACGTACTCGCCCAGGTAGAACAGGGATGCGCGGATGCCGTGCGCCTCGCGCAGCCGGACGGCGGTGCGCACCGCCTGCGCGACGTCGGCGCCGCCGACGAAGCGCCGCGCCAGCGAGGTGCGCGCGGCCAGTGCGCGCATGGCGCGCCCCACGCCCGGGCTGCGGGCCAGCGCGATGGCGGATTTCTGGAAAAGGCTCATGGACGCTCCGGTCAAAGCGCCTCACTATGCGGCGGCGACCGGCGCGCGTCTTGAACGGGAGTGAATCCGGCGGACGCTTGTCCGCCGGCCCGGACGGACGCGGGCGCCGGGCCCGCGTCCCTCAGGCTTTGCCGGCGGCCAACGCGGCCGCCCGGCCACGGCCGAACAGCGGCCGCTGCACCGTCTGCGCCAGCAGCACGCCCAGCAGCGTCACGGCGCCGCCCAGCAGGTGGTACGAACGCAGTTGCTCGCGCAGCAGCACGAACGCGGCCAGCGCGGTGAACAGCGGCAGCAGGTTGATGAAGATGCTGCAGCGGTTGGGCCCCAGGCGGTGCACGCCTTCGATCCACAGGAACGACAGCAGCACCGACGAGAAAATGCCCGCGTACAGGATCAGCGGAATGGTCTTGGCGTCCAGCGCCGCCTGCGCGGCCGGCACCTGCAGGTACAGCGGCAGCATGTAGAGCAGCGCGAAGATCGACTGCACGAAGGTCGACTGCCACGCCGGCAGCGGCACCTTCCAGTGGCGCAGCAGCACGCCGTACAGCGCGTACGAGAAGGCCGCCAGCAGCATCAGCCCGTCGCCGACGTGGATGCCGTGCTGGAACACGCTCAGCATCTCGCCCTGCCCCACCAGGTACAGCAGGCCCAGGAACGACAGCGCCCCGCCCGCCGCCATGCCCAGCGTCAGCGGGTCGCGCAGGATGACCACGCTCAGCAGCATGCTGAGCAGCGGGATCAGCGCGGTCAGGATGGCCATGTTGGTGGCGGTGGTGGTTTCGGCGGCGCGGTACGACAGCGCCTGGAACAGCGCCGACGACAGCGCGCCGTACAGCGCCAGCTTGGGCCAGTGGCGCAGGATCACCTTGCGGTTGCGCCAGGCCGGCACGGCCGTGAACAGGCCCATGATCGCCAGCGCCAGGATCAGCCGGTAGAAGGTGATGGCGGTGGGCGAGATGGCGCTGGCCGCCATCTTGGACACGATGACATTGCCCGCCCAGAACAGGATGGCGAACAATGGGAACAGGTAGGACATGATGGGATCACTCGCAGAATGGGAATCGGCTCTCCGCCGCGGCGCGCGGCGGCGCGCAGGTGGCGGATGACCGGTATCCTATTGAGCGTGCGAGCGCCCGTCTGCCGATGAATAGGCAGGGACTATCTCGAAATGGACATTCCCGATGCCGG
Source organism: Achromobacter sp. 2789STDY5608621 (assembly GCF_001299375.1). Taxonomy (NCBI): domain Bacteria; kingdom Pseudomonadati; phylum Pseudomonadota; class Betaproteobacteria; order Burkholderiales; family Alcaligenaceae; genus Achromobacter; species Achromobacter sp. 2789STDY5608621. The sequence goes on from NZ_CYTU01000004.1 coordinate 39,018, forward strand.
CATGCCCCGGGTCGGCTTGTATGGGGAGTGGAGGCCTGGAACGCCAAGGCCCGCGAAGTTTCGCCCCGGCCTCACGGCCGGAACGGCAGCGGATCCAGCGGCGTCTCCAGCCCCGCCATCTGCGCCGTCAACAGCGCGGCGCTGCCGCAGGCCAGGGTGAAGCCAAGCGCGCCCTGACCGATGTTCAGCCACAGGTTGTCGGCGGCGGAACTGCGCCCGATCAGCGGCTTGCCGGTGGGGGTGGCCGGACGCAGCCCGGCCCAGGGTATCGCCTGCGCCAGGTCCAGCGCCGGAAACGCCTCGCGCACCTGGCGCTTGAGCAGCGCGATGCGGGCCGGATCGATGTCGGCATTGGCGCTGCCGATGTCCACCATGGCCGCGATCCGCAGCACCCCGCCGACGCGCGCATAGACGATGCGGCGCTCGTAGTCGGTGACGCTGATGCGCGGCGCCACGGCGTCGTCGTCCGCCAGCGGCACGGTCAGGCTGTAGCCCTTGAGCGGATACAGCGGCACGTCGTGGCCCAGCGGCTGCAGCAGCGCGCGCGTGCCGATGCCCGTGGCCAGCACCACCGCGTCGGCGCCGATGTCGCCGTCCTGGGTGTGCACGGCGACGATGCGGCGGCCTTCGCGCTGCAGGCCGGCGACCGGATTGGACATGGCGCACTGCACATTGGGCAGCGCTTGCAGTCGTTCGAACAGCGCCTGCGTGAACTGGCGGCAGTCGCCCGCTTCCTCGCTCGGGGTGTAGATGGCGCCGGCCAGGCTGGCGCCCATGCCGGCCAGCGCCGGCTCGCGCTGCAGCGTCTGGGCGGCGTCCAGCACCTGCTGCTCGGCGCCATGGGCCGCCTGGTAGGCGACCAGCGCGCGCGCCTTGTCCAGCAGGGCCGCGCTGCGATAGGCGATCAGCTTGCCGTTGCGCAGGTGGCCGAATTCCAGGTTTTCCTGTTCCAGCAAGGCATGCATGGCGTCGCGGCTGAGGAAGGACAGCGCCTGCAGTTGCGCGGTGGACTCGCGCGCCACCGAGGCGCGGCAGGCCAGCGCGAACCGCAGGCACCAGCGCCACTGGTGCGGGTCCAGCCGCGGCCGGAAGCGCAGCGGCGAATCCTCGCGCAGCAGCCAGCCCGGCACGCTCGGCAGCACGCCCGGCCCGGCCAGCGGCGCGACATAGCTGTAGCTGAGCTGGCCGCCGTTGGCGTAGCTGGACACCTCGGCCGGATGGGCGTGGCTGTCGACCAGCACGACCTCATGGCCCTGGCGGGCCAGGAAATAAGCCGAGGTCACGCCCACGACCCCGGCGCCGATCACGCATACGCGCATAGCCTGCATCCCGATAAGAAAATGGCGACGGTCTTATTCTGAAGCGGGGGACGGATGACCGCAAATCACCAAAGCCCCAGCACCCATAACCCCGGCTCATGGACCGGACTCATGGACCGGCCTCGCGGCCAACGGCCACGCCCACGCCCACCGGCGCGCAGCCGGCGCGTCCTTCAGGCGGCGCGATGCAGCTTGATGATGGCGGCGGCGGTCGGATCGCGCACCAGGTCGGCCAAAGAATAGCCGTTGAGGGCGTCATAGAACGCCTGCAGGGTCTGCGCCAGCACGCCCGCCAGGCGGCAGGCGCCGTCCAGCGCACAGGGCGGCTCGCGGCAATCGATCAGCGGCCCTTGCTGTTCCAGTTCACGCACCAGATCGCCCAGCCGGTACTCGGCCGCCGGGCGCGCCAGCGCCAGGCCGCCGCCCTTGCCGCGCGTCGTGCTGACCCAGCCGCGCTGCGACATGAAGTGCACCACCTTGACCAGGTGGTTGCGCGACAGGTCGAAGCGCGTGGCGATCTCCGGAATGGTGACCGCCGCGGGCCGGTCGCGGCACTGCGTCAGGTACATCAGCACGCGCAGGCCGAAGTCGGTGAATCGGGTCAGTTGCATGGGCGCCAGGATACACCGGTCAGGCCGGCGCGCCGCCGCTGCCGAAGGCCTCGGCGTGGATGCGGTCGGGCGTCACGCCCAGTTCCAGCAGCGTTGCGCGCTGCGCCCGCATGAAACCGGACGGGCCGCACAGGTAGTAGTCGGCGTCCGGCACGATGGCCTCGTCACGAATGGCGCGCAGGTCGACCCGGCCATGGTGGTCATAGTCGCGGCCCGCGCGGTCGGCGCCGCCGACTTCCTCGTAGAACACCGCCTTGCGCACGTTGCCGCGGCGCGCGGCGATGTCGTTGACGTGGTCCTTCATGGCGTGCGCCGCGGCATTGCGACAGCCGTGCACGAAGCGAATCTGGCGCGCATCGCCGGAGGCCACCAGGTGGTTCAGGATCGACACCATCGGCGTCAGCCCCACCCCGCCGCTCAGCAGCACCACCGGCGCCTCGCCGTCCTCGCGCAGGTGGAAGTCGCCCTGCGGCGGCGCCACGTCCAGCACGCCGCCTTCCTCCAGGCGGTCGTGCAGCGCGTTGGACACGCGCCCGGCCGGGCCATGCGCGCCGCCCGCTTCGCGCTTGACCGAGATCCGCAGGCGGTCCTGGCCCGGCGCGTCCGACAGGCTGTACTGGCGCGGCTGCATCAACCCCAGCTCCGGCACATAGACGCGCACCGAGACATATTGGCCGGGCCGGTAGGCCGGCACCGCGCCGCCATCGGCCGGCGCCAGGTAGAACGAGGTGATCTCGGCGCTTTCGGGCTGCTTGCCGACCACGCGGAAGGCGCGCCAACCGGTCCAGCCGCCCGGCTTGGCGGCCGAGTCGGCGTACAGCCGCGCCTCGGCGGCGATCAGCATGTCGGCCAGCTGGCCATAGGCGGCGGCCCAGGCGTCGACCAGTTCATCGGTGGCGGCCTCGCCCAGCACTTCGCGGATCGAGGCCAGCAGGTGCTTGCCGACGATGGCGTAGTGCTCGGGCCGGATGCCCAGGCTGACGTGCTTGTGGACGATGCGCGTCACCACCGGCGCCAGCACCGACGGGTCGTCGATGTGCTCGGCATAGGCCGCGACCGCGCCGGCCAGCGCCTGCTGCTGTTCGCCGCCCGCCTGATGGCCCTGGTTGAAGACATGCTTGAGTTCCGGATTGTGCTGGAACATGCGGGCGTAGAAATGGCGGGTCAGGGCCTCGCCATGGGTTTTCAGGACGGGGGCCGTGGCTTTGACCAGGGCGCGGATCTGCGGGCTCAACATCGACTGCTCCTTGCGCGGCGGATGGCGCCGGGGCCATCCTTTTTAAAGATGCATTAATAATACATGTTTAAGCCGCCACGCACAAAATCCGCGCCCGCCGGGGCCATCCCACGGATGGCCGCCCCACGGTTACACTGCCCCTTCAACGCAACACCACAAAGGTTTAACCATGAGCACCGCTACGCTCAAGACCCGCCTCTCCGACGCCGTCAAGGACGCCATGCGCGCCAAGGCGACCGAGCGCCTCGCCACCCTGCGTTTCCTGCTGGCCGCCGTCAAGCAGAAGGAAGTCGACGAACGCCGCGACCTGACCGACGCCGAGATCACCGCCATCATCGAGAAGCAGGTCAAGCAGCGCCGCGAATCCATCGCCGCGTTCGAGCAGGCCGGCCGCACCGAGACCGCCGAGCAGGAAAAGGCCGAACTGGTCGTGCTGCAGGAATTCCTGCCGCAGGCCGCCACGCCCGAGGAAGTGGCCGCCGCCATCGACGCCGCGCTGGCCGAAGTGGCCGCCCAGGGCGTCACCGGCGCCCCCGCCATGGGCAAGGTCATGGCGCTGCTCAAGCAGTCGCTGGCCGGCCGCGCCGACATGACCGCGCTGTCGCAGCAGGTCAAGGGCCGGCTCGCCTGAGCATGGCCGACGCCGCCGCCCTGGACGCCATTGCCCCGCCGCTGCGCGCGGCGATCGGCGACTGCGTGGCGGCGATCAACCTGGCGCGGCAGCATTTCGAGTCGCGCTATGACGCCACCCTGCCCGATCCGCTGCAGTCCGACCCCGCGGCCCTGCGCCGCCTGTCGGAGGCCATCGCCCCCGTGATCGAGCGCCTGGCCGCCGAGCCGGACAACGGCCACGGCTGGGGCGCGGGCGGCGGTTCGCCGCTCGGCTACCGCGAGGCGCGCCCGGTGACGCTGGGCCTGTGGCGCGGCAGCCATGGCCGTCCCGGCGACGCGGACGGCACGCTCGACTACACCCGCTGCCTGTATCTGCTGTTCCAGGCCGCGCGCCTGCCGCCCGCCGCCATGGCGCAGGCCATCGCGCCGCTGCGCGACGACATCGTCTTCAACCACGTCGCCCTGCACATCATCGAGGACGCGCTGGCCCAGGCCCTGCGCGACGGCGCCAGCCAGGCGGCGCGCGCCGCCGCGGCCGAACCCTACATCCAGCTGCTGCGCGTCACCCACATCTTCCGCGAGGAAGACAACCGCTACCAGGGCTACCGCATCCTGCTGCGCGACGCGGCCGACCAGGGCGACGCCGCCGCCGCGCTCAAGCTGCTGCCCCAATGCAACACGCGCAGCGAACGCCACGAGATCGACACGATCAAGAGCCGGCTGGTGGCCGCCGTCAGCGCTCGCGACGGCCTGCAGGCGGCCCTCGACCTGTGCGACAACAAGCGCATCGGCGCCGCCTGCCGCGAATACGCGCTGCAACCGGTCATCGACGCCGGCGCCTACGACGCGCTGCGGGCCGCGCTGGCGCAACACCCCGACCTGGCCACGGCCGACAGCGGCGACGGCCTGGGCTTGCTGGTGCCCGCCTTCTGCGTCCGTGAAAAAGCCGCCGGCGCCACGCGCGATGTCCAGGAATTCGATGCCCTGTTCGCGCGTGTCGACGCCATGGATCCCAAGCTCAAGCACGGCGACGCGCGGCTGCGCGACTGGCTGCTGCTGGAACTGGGCCTGGCTTCGCGCGGCGACCCGGCCTACCTCGGGCGCTGCCGCAAGGCCATCAAGAACGCCTCCATCAAGCGCGAACTCGACGGCGCCTGAACCGGCGTCCGTCCCGCTCCCCTCAGCCTCAGAACGCGCCGCCGAACAGATCCGGCTGGCGCGTCTGTTCCTGCGGGTCGGCGAAATTGCTCATGCCCACGCCGGCCAGCCGGTACAGCGTCTGCGCCGGCAGGTCGACGCGCTCGCACAGCAGCCGCGCCAGCGCCGCCAGCTCGGCGGCCGAGGCCGGCGGATGCGGGCTGGTCTGGCTGCGCGTCAGGATGCGGAAACGGTCGGTCTTGAGCTTGAGCACCACCGTGCGGCCAAGGGCGCCCTTCTTCAGGGCCTGGCTCCAGACCTTCTCGGCCATGCGGTCGATGGCCTCGCCAACCGCGTCCAGCCGCACGTCTTCGGAAAACGTGGTCTCGGCCGACACCTGCTGCAGCGGCTGGTCGGTCTGCACCTCGCGCTCGTCGATGCCGCGCGCCAGCTCGTACAGGCGGCGGCCGTAGCGGCCGAAGTAGTGCTCCAGTTCCTGCACGCCATGGGTGGCCAGGTCGCCCACGGTCTGGATGCCCAGCTGTTCCAGGCGCGCCTGCGTCACCTTGCCCACGCCCGGCACCTTGCGCACCGGCAGCGGCTGCAGGAATTCCAGCACCTTGGACGGACGGATCACGAACTGGCCGTCCGGCTTGTTCCAGTCGGACGCGATCTTGGCCAGGAACTTGTTGGGCGCGATCCCGGCGGAAGCGGTCAGGCCGGTCTCGGCGCGGATCTGCTGGCGGATCACCTGCGCCACCTCGGTGGCCGACGGCAGCCCCAGCTTGTTGACGGTGACGTCCAGGTAGGCCTCGTCCAGCGACAGCGGCTCGATCAGGTCGGTATGGCGGGCGAAGATCTGGCGGATCTGGCGCGACACCTCGCGGTAGCGGTTGAAGTCGGGCGGCACGTAGACCGCCTGCGGACAGAGCCGCTGCGCGCGCACCGCCGACATGGCCGAATGCACGCCGAAGCGGCGCGCCTCGTAGGACGCCGCGCACACCACCGAGCGCGGCCCGGTCCACGCCACCACCACCGGCTGGCCGCGCAGCTCGGGGTTGTCGCGCTGCTCCACGGAGGCGTAGAACGCATCCATGTCGATGTGTACGATCTTGCGGCTGACGTCGCTCATGTTGGTGAAAAACGGATCGGCGACCGCATGGCGCCGGGGCGGGCGCGAAAAGTACGGTCACCGGAAAAAACGGCCACGGCCGCCGAATCCGCTCGGGCCGGCGGCGTAAAAGTGGATATTATGACCGCCAAATTCCCGTCGTTCCCTTTCCCCGCATAGCCACTTCCATGACTGTCTCCGCAACCCCCGCTCCGGGCGAGTATTTCGGCCTGGCGATTCCCTTCATGCGCTTTCTGGGCCTGGTGCCCGAGCAGATCGGGCCGGCCTACGCCCGCACCTCGCTGCCGTGGCGCCAGGACCTGACCAACAGCCGCGGCGACGTGCACGGCGGCACCCTGATGAGCGTGCTGGACTTCACCCTGAGCGCCGCGGCGCGCGGCTCGGCCGAAGCCACCGAGGGCATGGCCACCATCGACATGAACACCACCTTCCTGTCGCCGGGCACCGGCGACCTGGTGATCGAGGCGCGCTGCCTGCGCCGGGGCGGCTCCATCGCCTTCTGTGAAGGCGACATCCGCCGCGCCGACGGCGAACTGGTGGCCCGCGCCACCGCCACGTTCAAGATCATCCGCCGCCGCCCGGGCGGCGACTGAACGGCGCCGCGCGCCCCGGCAAACGGGGCGCGAACAGGCCTATTTCTTGAAATCGCGCGACGGCGGCACCGTCGGCCGCGGATCCAGCGGCATGTAGCTGGCGCACGAGCTCATGCCGTAGTAGATCGCGTCCTGCATGGCGCGCATCGCCGCCGCGTCCCAGGTGCCCTTGCCCCACATCACGATGCGGGTTTCGGTGGTCTTGGGACCGGCCGCCTTCAGGTCGACCCGGGTCATTTCGTTGTCGCTGTACGGGGCCAGCACCCGCACCACGGCGGACTGGGCGCCCTCGTCCAGGCTCGACACCACGCGATAGGCGTTGTCGGTGCTGCGCAGGCACGCGTTGGCCTGGCGCACCGTGGTGGCATAGGCGTCCTTGAAGGCAACGGGCGCCTTGAACTCGCTGTGCGGCGACGAGCCGTCCTGCGAAATGCCCAGCGAGCAGCCCGCCAGGCCCAAGGCCAGCGCCGACGCCGCGACCAGATTCCGAACCATGTATTTCTCCAGATTGATAGCCGCGATTATCCCGCAAACGGGACACCGGCATAAGTGGCCCGACCGGTTCGACACCCCGGCCGCGGCTATGGCATTATCGACGAGTCCGGCGGCGCATGGCGGCCGGGTGGAACCGTCGGAGGTATGCCTTGCTCTCATTCATGAAACACACCCTTATGGCCGCCGGTATCGTCGGCGCCTCGCTGGGCGCCAGCGCCGCGGCGCAGCCGCCCCGGGCCTACCCCCTGAAGGATTTCTTCCGCAATCCGGAACGCGGTTTCTTCCGCCTGGCCGACGACGGCAAGACCCTGGGCTTCATGCAGCCCACCAGCGTCGACGGCAAGCCGCCGCGCATGAACATCTACGTCCAGTCCCTGGAAGGCAGCAAGCCCGTGGGCGAGCCGCGCAAGCTGACCAGCGAATCGGCCCGTGACATCAGCAATTTCTTCTGGAAAGGCCCCGACGTGGTGCTCTACCAGAAGGACTTCGGCGGCGACGAGAATTTCCACGTCCTGGCGGTGGACGCCAAGACCGGCAAGGTCACCGACCTGACCCCGTATGAAGGCGTGCGCGCCAGCATCGAGGACGACCTCGAGGACGATCCCGACCACATCCTCATCAGCCACAACCAGCGCGATCCGCAGGTGTTCGACGTCTACCGCGTCAACGTGCACACCGGCGCCGGCGTGCTGGTGGCGCAGAACCCCGGCAACATTGTCGGCTGGCAGACCGACCACGCCGGCAAGGTGCGCGCCGCCGTCACCAGCGACGGCCTGAACACCACCCTGCTCTACCGCGACAACGAAGCCTCGGCATTCCGCCCGCTCTTCACCACCGACTACCGCACCAGCGTCAGCCCGGCCTTCTTCACCTTCGACGACAAGAAGTTCTACGCCCTGTCCAACCGCGGCCGCGACAAGCTCGCGCTGGTGGTCATCGACCCGGCCAGCCCCGACAAGGAAGACGAGATCTTCACCCCGGACACGGTCGACCTGGACGCCGCCGGCTTCTCGCGCAAGCGCCGCGTGCTGACGGTCGCCTCGTACCAGACCGACAAGCCGCAATACAAGTTCTTCGACGCCGAGACCGAAACGCTGTTCAAGAAACTGTCAGCCCAGCTCGAGGGCTACCAGTTCATGATCCAGGGCGGCAACCGCGACGAGGACAAGTTCATCGTCGCCGCCTACAACGACCGCACCCCGGGCTCGCGCTACATCTACGACGCCCGCGCCGACACCCTCAGCAAGCTGGCCGACATCAACCCGGCCATTCCCGAGGCCGACATGTCGCGGGTGCAGCCCATCAGCTACCAGAGCCGCGACGGCCTCACCATCCACGGCTACTTGACGCTGCCGGCCGGGCGCGATCCGAAGAACCTGGCGTGCATCGTCAACCCGCACGGCGGCCCGTGGGCGCGCGACGGCTGGGGCTACAACCCCGAGGTGCAGTTCCTGGCCAACCGCGGCTTCTGCGTGCTGCAGATGAACTTCCGCGGCTCCACCGGCTATGGCCGCGCCTTCTGGGAAGCCAGCTTCGGCCAGTGGGGCCTGAAGATGCAGGACGACATCACCGACGGCGTCCAATGGCTGGTCAAGCAGGGCATCGCCGATCCCAAGCGCATCGGCATCTACGGCGCCAGCTACGGCGGCTACGCCACGCTGGCCGGCGTGACCTTCACGCCCGACCTGTACGCGGCCGCGGTCGACTACGTCGGCGTGTCCAATCTGTTCACGTTCATGAAGTCGATTCCGCCCTACTGGAAGCCGATGCTGGACAAGATGCAGGACATGGTCGGCGACCCGGTGCGCGACAAGGACCGCCTGGCCGCCACCTCGCCGGCGCTGCACGCCGACAAGATCAAGACGCCGCTCTTCGTCGCCCAGGGCGCCAAGGACCCGCGCGTCAACAAGGACGAGAGCGACCAGATGGTCAAGGCGCTCAAGGCGCGCGGCGTCGAAGTGGAATACATGGTCAAGGACAACGAAGGCCACGGCTTCCACAACGACGAAAACAAGTTCGAGTTCTACGCGGCGATGGAGAAGTTCTTCACCGAGCACCTCAAGCCGTAAGGTTGGAGGCCTCGGCGGCCAACGCGCCGCCTTCCTGGGTGGCGCTGTCCCGCGCGGCACCCTCCCCTCCCTGCTCCCGGGCCGCCTGCTGGCGGCCCGTCATCCGTCCGCTCCAGGCCATCTCGACGCGGTCGCGCCCCAGTTCCTTGGCCTTGTACAGCGCCAGGTCGGCGCGGGCCAGGATGCCATCGGCGGTGTCGCCCGGCTGGAATGTCGCCACGCCGCCGCTGACGGTCATGCGCAGCGCCTGTCCCTGCAGGTACAGCGGCGAATCGCGCAAGGCATCGCAGACGCGTTGCGCCTGCACCAGCGCACAGGCGGCGTCGCAGCCGTACATCAGCAGCACGAACTCCTCGCCGCCCAGGCGGCCGAAACGGTCGCTGGCGCGCACGGCCTTGGGCACCGCCTGCGCGAAATGCCGCAGGGCGGCGTCGCCGGTCGCATGGCCATGGCGGTCGTTGATCGACTTGAAGTGGTCGATGTCCAGCACCAGCACCGCCAGCCGGCCATCGCCGCGCTCGCAGCGCAGCAGTTCATGCTCCAGCTCGTCGAGAATGCTGCGGCGGGAATAGGCGCCCGTCAGGCTGTCGAAGGTCAGCGCCGCCTGCATCCGCTCCGACAGCACGGTCTGGATCAGCAACAGCAAGGCCAGGAACAGCGCCGGCACCGTCACCGATCCACAGACGATGAAGAACAGGCCCCAGGGCGCCGGATCCAGCAGCGACGACACCGACACCCAGCCGCTGCCATACACCACCACGCGCAGGGCGTGCAGCAACGCCAGGCCGGCTATCGCCAGCAGCACGTACAGCACCACCCCGGGGGTCTGGATGCGCTGGCGCTGGCGGTACACCACGCCGCCGGTGGCGATCATCAGCACACAGGTGAAGGTGGAAAACACCACCAGGCGGCCGACCAGGTTGTCCTGGCGGTACAGCATCGCCGCCATCGCCACGATACAGAGCGCCGCCGCCAGGCCCGCGCGCACGGCCAGCGGCCGCAGGCCGAAGAACTGCCGCACGCCCACGTACACCAGGCTCACCGACGCCAGCCAGGCGGCGTTGGACACCATCACATAGGCGCCGGGCGGCATGATGTCGGCCGACGCATACGCCAGCAGCGACAGCACCGCCAGGCCGTTGGCGATCGTGAACGCCCGCACGCCGCCGACGCCGCGCGCCTGCAGCGGCAGCAGCAAGGGCAGCGCCAGAGCCGTCGCCAGCCCCCACACCAGGAAAAATAAAGAAGTCGTCATGTTGTTTGCCGGCTCGCGCCTTCATGGGCGGTCGCCGTCGCTAGGATGTTGCACCGGATGCAGGGTCGGGGACACGTTACAGACCTGCACTTTTGACGTTTTTTGTTACCTGCATGGCGAGCCATGCGAACCTTTTCCGTCGCGCGCACAACGTTCCGTACCAGGTTTGCCCCAATACCGGCATACCGCCACGACGGTTGCGCGGTATGCACAGAGAATACGTCAAGCTTCGTAACAACGGCCCACCCTTTGCACTAATTGACAGTTGGATTGGCCGAAAACCCATAAAGTTCGGCCTGTTGACGGCGCCGCCAGAAGCGCCACAACCACGCCCCACGGGCGTGGCGCGTACTAGCCATGCACTCCCTTGCGCGAGTGCGAAGGTCCCCGCAGCGGGCGCCGCGCAGTCACTACCCAACGCTCATCCATCCGCCGCCGGCGCCCCCTCGCGTCCGCGCCGCGCCTTCGGCAACGCGACCCGCGCGTCCGGCCGGCGGAGCCTTGAGCGCCCTCGTCGCAACTGCGGAAGTACTACGGATGCTGAAAGGAACAATGCCCCCCGGGGGCCAGGCGGGCCCCGACCTGGCCCCCGCCACGCAGGCAGGCCCGCGACCGCGCGCCGCCGCCATGGCGCTGCGCGCCTTCACGGCCGGCGCGCTGCTGGCTCCCGCCCTGGCGCTGGCCGCCCCCGACGCCGACTATGACGCGCTGATCGCGCGCGCCCGCGCCGGCGACTACGAACCGGCGCTGGCCATGCTGCGCCAGGGCGCGGGCGCCGGACGTCAGGCGGTCTACGACCACATCGTCATCGCCGGCTGGGCCGGCCGACCCGCCGAGGCGGTCGCCGCCTACGAATCCCTGCCCCCGGCCGCCGCCGTGCCCGCCGACATCCAGCTGGCGGCGGCGCGCGCCTATCGCGACCTGCGCCGCTGGCCCGAGGCCCTGACGGCCTACCGCGCCGGCCTGCGCCGCCATCCCGGCCAGACCGCATTCGCCGCCGGCGAGATCATGACCCTGGCCGACGCCGGCCAGACCGAGGCCGCGCTCGCCGCCGGCCAGGCCTGGGTCAAGCGCGCGCCGCGCGACGCCGACGCGCGCCTGGCGCTGGGCTACGTCCACGCGCGGCTGCGCCAGCCCTACGAGGCCCTGCACCAGGCCGACCAGGCGCTGGCGATCGCGCCCGGCACGCCCTACGTGCTGCGCGAATACATCGACGCCCTCAGCCGCGCCCGCCTGGCGCAGCCGGCGCTGGACCTGGCCCGCCAGCATCCCGACCTGTTCGACGCCGCGCAGCTGCGCCGGCTGGAGGGCGACGCGCTGGCCCAGCAGGTCCGGCTGGCCGCCATGCCGACGCGCGCCGAGGCCGAGCGCTTCGCCATCGCCGACCGCGCGCTGGCGCGCTACGACGCGTTGATCCCCGCCTGGGAAGCCCTGGGCGAGCCGGCGCGTCAGGACGTGCTGCGCGCCCGCATCGACCGCCTGCACGCGCTGCATGCGCGGGTCCGCATGGCCGACCTGGTGCGCGAATACGAGGCCCTGCGCGCCCAGGACGTGGCGGTGCCGCGCTATGCGCTGAACGATGTCGCCTCGGCCTACCTGTACCTGCGCCAGCCGGAAAAGGCCCGCGACCTCTACCGCCAGGTCGGCGCCGACGGCGCCAACCGCGACGACGATGCCGAAGACCGCCTCAGCACCGAGACCGGCCTGTACTACGCGCTGGCCGAAGCCGAGGAATTCGACCGGACCGACGCCGTCACCGACGCCATCGAATCGGGCTACGCGCCCTGGCTGTACTTCAAGGGCCAGGCCACCCGCAATCCCAACGACCTCAAGCTCGAAAGCGCCCAGACCGTGGCGGCCGCGCGCCAGCTGGCCGACGACACGGTCTCCGCCGAGCAGCGCCTGCGCGGCATGGTCGAGAACGCCCCCAACAACTCGACGCTGCGCGCCGACCTGGCCTCGCTGTATCGCCGCCGCGACCTGCCGCGCGCCTCGGAACGCGAGCTGAAACTGGCCGAGACCCTGGCGCCGCGCGCGCTGTCGGTCGAGAACGGCCAGGGCTTCACCGCCATGGACCTGCAGGAATGGCGCCAGGCCGAGGCCCTCTCGGCCGACACCCTGACGCGCGCGCCGGAGAACCTCACCAGCCGCCGCCTGGCGCGCGAATGGGAAGTCCACAACAAGGCCGAGCTGCGCATCAGCGGCTACCGCGGCCTGGCCTCGGACAGCCCGGTCAACGGCAATGGCGACTTCGGCATCGACGCGGTGCTGTATTCGCCGCCGATCGACTACAACTGGCGCGCCTTCGGCGGCGGCGGCTACGCCACCGGCGACTTCGAGGAAGGACGCGGCAACTACCGCTGGCTGCGCACCGGCGTCGAATGGCGCGGCCGCGACCTGACGGTCGAGGGCGAAGTCTCGACCCACAGCTACGGCCACGGCGTCAAACCCGGCCTGCGCCTGTCCGCCGCCTACGACATCGACGACCACTGGCAGGTGGGCGGCTCGGGCGAACTGCTGTCGCGCGAGACCCCGCTGCGGGCCTTGACCAACGACATCACCTCCAACCGCCTCACCGGCTTCGTGCGCTGGCGCGCCAACGAGCGGCGCGAATGGACCCTGTCGCTGTCGCCGTCGCGCTTTTCCGACGGCAACCAGCGCTGGGAACTGGGGCTGGACGGGCGCGAGCGCGTCTACACCGCCCCGCACCTGAAGGCCGATCTGACGCTGGACCTGTCGACCCAGCGCAACAGCCGCGACGACGCGCCCTACTACAACCCGCGCTCGGACCTGATGGCGCTGCCCGGCGTGCGCCTGACCCACACGCTGTACCGCCGCTACGAAACCGCCTGGGAACAGATCGGCACCGTCGGCGCCGGCAGCTACACCCAGCAGGGCTACGGCACCGGCGGCGTCATCGCCCTGGGCTATGGCCAGCGCTACCGCGCCAACGACGTCCTGGACATGGGCGCGATGGTCACCGGCATCAGCCGCCCGTACGACGGCCAGCGCGAGCGCGAACTGCGCATCGTGTTCGACCTTGCCTACCGCTTCTGAGACCGCCATGTTGCTCAAGCTACCCACCCGACTCCTGCTGGCGGCCCTGCTGCTGCTGGCCATCCTGGCGCTGACCGCCTGCGCCAAGGACATCCCGGTCTACACGCCGCCCGCCGAACGGCCCGTGGCCGCCGCCGAAAAACCCTGGGCGCCCGGGAATTTCCTGGCGCTGGCGTACCACGACGTCGAGGACGACGACCCCGACCAGGCCTTTCTGAGCGTGCGCACCGACCGCCTCGTCGACCAGCTGGCCTGGCTGCGCGAGAACGGCTACCAGGCCGTTTCGGTCGACCAGATCCTGGCCGCGCGCCAGGGCGGCAAGCCACTGCCCGAGCGCGCCGTGCTGTTGTCGTTCGATGACGGCTACCGCAGCTTCTACACCCGCGTGCTGCCGATCCTGAAGGCCTACCGCTGGCCGGCGCTGCTGGCGCCGGTGGGCACCTGGATGGACACGCCGGCCGGCAAGCCGGTGGATTTCGGCGGCAGCCCGGAACCGCGCAAGCGCTTCCTGGACTGGGACGAAATCCGCGCCATCTCCCGCTCCGGCCTGGTCGAGATCGCGGCGCACACCGACGCCTCGCACTACGGCGCCCTGGCCAACCCGCAAGGCAATACCGAACCGGCCGCGGCGATCCGCGCCTACGACGCCAAGACCGGCCGCTACGAAAGCGAGGCCGAGTTCGACGCCCGCATGGGCGGCGACGTGCGCGCCATCAGCCGCAAGATCGAACAGGTCACCGGCAGGAAGCCGCGCGTCTGGGTCTGGCCTTACGGCGCCGAGGGCGGCAGCACGCTGCGCATCGCCGCGGAAAACGGCTACGAACTGGCGCTGACGCTGGAAGACGGCCCCGGCCGCCTGGACCGGCTGATGTCCACGCCGCGCATGCTGCTGGCCAGCGATCCGCCGCTCAAGCCCTTCGCCAACAGCATCGTCGGCATGGAGGCCGCGCCGTTCATGCGCGTGGCCCACGTCGACCTGGACTACGTCTACGACCCGGACCCGGCGCAGACCGACCGCAACCTGGGCGAACTGGTGCAGCGCATCCTGGACCTGCAAATCAACACCGTGTTCCTGCAGGCGTATTCGGACCCCACCGGCGACGGCCTGGTGCGGTCGGTTTACTTTCCCAACCGCTGGCTGCCGGTACGCGCCGACCTGTTCAACCGCGCCGCCTGGCAGCTGCACAACCGCGCCAACGTCATGGTGTACGCCTGGATGCCGGTGCTCGCCTACGACCTGGACGCCTCGATCCCGCGCGTCACGCGCTGGCAGCCAGGCCAGACCGAGGCGCGGCCCGATCCGGACCAGTACCGCCGCCTGTCACCGTTCGACGCCACCGCGCGGGCCCGCATCGGCGACCTGTACGAGGACCTGGCGCGCCATGCCATCTTCGACGGCATCCTGTTCCACGACGACGCCGTGCTGTCCGACTTCGAGGACGCCAGCCCCGGCGCGCTGGCGGCCTACCGCGCCGCCGGCCTGCCCGCCGACATCGGCCAGCTGCGCGCCGATCCGGACACGCTGCAGCGCTGGACGCGCTTCAAGAGCCGCGCCCTGGTCGACTTCACCGCCGAGCTGACCGACCGCGTGCGCGCCGTGCGCGGCCCGCAGATCAAGACCGCCCGCAACATCTTCGCCATGCCGATCCTGGAGCCGCGGTCGGAAACCTGGTTCGCGCAGAACCTGGACGACTTCCTCGGCGCCTACGACTGGACCGCGCCGATGGCCATGCCGTTGATGGAGAACGTGCCCAAGGGCCGGGAAAACGCCTGGCTCGACCGGCTGGTCGACGCCGTGGCGCGGCGCCCCGGCGCGCTCGACCGGACCGTGTTCGAGCTGCAGGCCCGCGACTGGCGCACCGGCCCCGGCCGCCCCGAGGCCACGCCCATCGACACCGCGGTATTGGCCGGCTGGATGCAGCGCCTGCAACTGCGCGGCGCGCGCAGCTTCGGCTACTACCCCGACGATTTCTCGCAAGACCAGCCCCGGTTGCAAGGCATCCGGCCCGCCATCTCCGAAGCCTGGTATCCCCTCCGATGATCGACCGTCTGATTGCCCTGATTATCCTGCTGGCGGTGCTCGGCGCGCCGTTCGGCTTCACCATGATGCTGACCGGCCAGGCGCTGCTGGGCTTCGTCTTCTTCTACCCGCTGTTCATGTCCGGCATGTGGATGGCCGGCGGCCTGTACTTCTGGTGGCACTGGGAACGGCGCTGGCAATGGGGCCCCGGATCGGCGCCGCCGGCGCTGGCCGGCGATCCGCTGGTGTCGATCCTGGTGCCCTGCTACAACGAGGCCGACAACGGCGAAGAGACCCTGCTGGCGGCGCTCAACCAGCGCTATCCGAACATCGAGGTCATCGCCATCAACGACGGCTCCAGCGACGGCACCGGGCCGATGCTGGACCGCCTGGCCGAACAGCATCCGCGCCTGCGCGTGGTGCACCTGGCGCAGAACCAGGGCAAGGCCATGGCGCTGCGCATGGGCGCGCTGACCGCGCGCAGCGAATACCTGGTCTGCATCGACGGCGACGCGGTGCTCGACCCGGACGCCGCCGCCTACCTGGTGGCGCCGCTGATCGACAACCCGCGCGTGGGCGCGGTCACCGGCAACCCGCGCATCCGCACCCGCTCGACCCTGATCGGCCGCATCCAGGTGGGCGAGTTCTCCTCCATCATCGGCCTGATCAAGCGCACCCAGCGCGTCTACGGCCAGGTCTTCACCGTATCGGGCGTGGTCGCCGCCTTCCGGCGCGCGGCGCTGGACCGGGTCGGCTACTGGAGCCTGGACATGATCACGGAGGACATCGACATCAGCTGGAAGCTGCAGCGCGACCACTGGTCGATCTTCTACGAGCCGCGCGGCCTGTGCTGGATCCTGATGCCGGAGACGCTGCGCGGGATCTGGAAGCAGCGCCTGCGCTGGGCCCAGGGCGGCGCCGAGGTGTTCCTGAAGAACCTGCGCTCGATCTGGAGCTGGCGCCACCGCCGCCTGTGGCCGCTGATGCTGGAATTCTGCCTGTCGACCGCCTGGGCCTTCGCCTTCGGCGTCTCGGTGCTGCTGTGGCTCGTCAGCCAGGTCGTGACCCTGCCCAACAACATGCACATCGCCAGCCTGATGCCGCCCGCCTTCACCGGCATGATGCTGGCGATGGTGTGCCTGCTGCAGTTCGCCATCAGCATCCTGATCGACCGCCGCTACGAGCCGGGCCTGTGGCGCGCGCTCTATTGGGTCATCTGGTACCCGCTGGCCTACTGGATGGTGAGCCTGTTCACCACCCTGGTCAGTTTCCCCAAAGTCATGCTGCGCAAGCAGGCCGAGCGCGCGCGCTGGACCAGCCCCGACCGCGGCATCAAATCACCGGACGCATCATGATCATCACCACGCAACGCTCGCGCGCGGGCTATCTGTTCGACCTGCTGCTGACCGCGGTCGGCTGGTTCGCCTTCGTCTACCTGTTCGGCGCCGGCATCGCCGCCATCCTGCGCGGCGCGGCCAGCGGGCCGCAGGCGCCGCTCTGGCCGACTTTCCTGCCCACGCTGCAGACGCTGGGCAGCTATGCCGTGCTGGCCCTGTTGAACGCCGCCCTGCTGGTGCTGTGGGCCGCCTACAACCACCTGCGCTTCGGCGGCAAGGACCGGCGCCAGCCGATCAAGCCGCTGGATGACCACCGGCTGGCCCTGAGCTTCGCGGTCACGCCGCGCCAGATCGCGCAACTGCGCGCCACGCGCGTGGCCGTCATCCATCATGGCGACGACGGCGAGATCCAGGGCATCGAAAGCGCCCGCCCGCGGCTGGCCGCCGTGCCCGAGGCGGCCAACGCCGCCGCCTGACGCCGCGGTCCGCGCCGCGGCGCCTGCCGGGGCGCGGACCGCGCGCGGCCGGCGTCAGGCGCGCTTGCGCTCCACGCTCGGCAGCAGCACCGCCACCACGCCCAGCAGCGGCAGGTAGGCGCAGACCTGGTACACATAGCCGATGCTGGTGGCATCGGCCAGCTTGCCCAGCGCCGCCGCGCCCAGCCCGCCCATGCCGAAGGCAAAGCCGAAGAACAGGCCGGCGATCATGCCGACCTTGCCCGGCACCAGCTCCTGCGCATACACCACGATGGCCGAGAAGGCCGACGCCAGCACCACGCCGATGATGACCACCAGCACGCCGGTCCAGAACAGGTTGGCATGCGGCAGCAACAGCGTGAACGGCGCCACGCCCAGGATCGACACCCAGATCACGATCTTGCGGCCGATGCGGTCGCCCACCGGCCCGCCCACCACCGTGCCCACCGCCACCGCGGCCAGGAACAGGAACAGGTACAGCTGCGCCTCGCGCACCGACAGCGCGAACTTGTCGATCAGGTAGAAGGTGAAATAGCTGTTCAGGCTGGCCAGGTAGAAGTACTTCGAGAACACCAGCAGGCCCAGCACGCCCAGCGCGCCCAGCACCTGGTTGCGCGTCAGGCCGTGGCCGCTGCCCTCGCGGCGGGCGCGCGGCTTCAGGCGCACGCGGTTGGCGCTGTACCAGCGGCCGATGCCGGTCAGCACCACGATGCCGAACAGCGCCGCCAGCGAGAACCAGGCCACGCTGCGCTGCCCGTGCGGGATGATGAACAGCGCCGCCAGCAGCGGCCCCAGCGCCGAGCCGACGTTGCCGCCCACCTGGAACAGCGACTGCGCCAGCCCGTGGCGTCCGCCCGAGGCCATGCGCGCCACCCGCGACGATTCCGGATGGAACACCGACGAGCCCGTGCCCACCAGCACCGCCGCCACCAGCAGCCAGCCGAACGACGGCGCCACCGACAGCAGCAGCAGGCCGGCCAGCGTGAAGCCCATGCCCACCGGCAGCGAATACGGCTTGGGATTGCGGTCGGTGTAGAAACCGATGAACGGCTGCAGCAGCGAAGCCGCCAGCTGGTACACCAGCGTGATCAGGCCGATTTGCGCGAACGACAGGCTGAACGAATCCTTCAGCATCGGGTAGATGGCCAACAGGATCGACTGGATCATGTCGTTCATCAGGTGCGCCACGCTGATGGCGCCCAGCACCGCGAACGCGGTGGAAGGGTCGGCAACGGCGGGGTTCGGCGCCGACGCGGCGCGGTCCGGCAGCCCGGCGGCGGGATTCTGGGCGGAGTTCATGGATAGGGAAAAGGCGAAAGGAAACGGAAATGCGTCCGACCCCATGCCGGACGTCCAGACAGTGTAGGAACACCGGCCCGCCCACGCCTGACAATTTTCGTCGGGAAAGTGACAAAATAGCGTTTTTCCCGCAATGAATCCGGCTTCCTCCTTTTGTCGGAAGTGACACCATGCCAACCCGGCCCGCCCGCCTCGACCCCGCCCGCAGCATCGACGCCCAGGACTACCAGGACCGTCCCCGCGGCGTGACGGCGATGGCCAAGGAATTCACCGCCGGCGCCCGCACCGGCGCCCACTCCCATCCGCGCGCCCAGCTCATCTACGCCGTCGAAGGCGTGATGCACGTCACCACCCCGAGCGGCTTCTGGGCCCTGCCGCCGCTGCGCGCGCTGTGGGTGCCGGCCGGCGTGCCGCACGGCGTCGACATGATCGGCGCGGTCTCGATGCGCTCGCTGTACATCCATGCCGACGCCGCGCGGGCCTACTGGCCGCAGTGCCAGGTGATCGAGGTCAGCGGCCTGCTGCGCGAACTGATCCTGGCGCTGACCGCCGAGCCCATCGACTATCCGCTGGGCGGCCGCGCCGAACAGGTGGCCGCGCTGATCCTGTCCGAACTGGCCGCCGCCCGCGTGGTGCCGATCCAGATTCCCTGGCCGCGCGACCGCCGCCTGCAGACCATCTGCGAAGCCATCCTCGACCGCCCCGGCCTGCAGCGCGGCATCGAGGACTGGGCCGGCGAGGTCGGCGCCAGCGCGCGCACGCTGATCCGGCTGTTCCAGGCTGAATTGGGACTGAATTACCGCCAGTGGGTGCAGCAGGTGCGCCTGGCCGACGCGGTCTGCCGCCTGTCGCTGGGCGTGCCGGTGGCGCGCATCGCCGCCGACCTGGGCTACCGCAGCCCCAGCGCCTTCAGCGCCATGTTCCACCGCGCGCTGGGCGCGCCGCCGCAGCGCTATCTGCGGGCGGAAGCGCCATGACATCTGCAACCGGCCTTGCCGTTTGTCACGGCGCGCAATACATTTCAGCGCGCGCTTGCCATGTCGCGCTGCGCGAAACCCGCGCAGCGCGTATGCTCAAACCCGTCCCCATATCCTTGACCCACCCGCCGGTTCCTCCCCGCGGGCAAGTTTGGTTACCGAAACCTTCCGGCGCCGTCGCCGGTCTATAGCGTTCTGCCCTAGAATCGCCTGCAATGAGCACCCCCCAGCAATCCT
Organism: Achromobacter sp. 2789STDY5608621; assembly: GCF_001299375.1. Taxonomy (NCBI): domain Bacteria; kingdom Pseudomonadati; phylum Pseudomonadota; class Betaproteobacteria; order Burkholderiales; family Alcaligenaceae; genus Achromobacter; species Achromobacter sp. 2789STDY5608621. Next base: position 58,881 of record NZ_CYTU01000004.1, read on the forward strand.
CCGCCACCCCGGGCGGCAAATCGGGCTTTCCCTGGAAACGACTCCTCGTCAAAGCCGCCGTCGCCGTCGCCGGCCTCGGTGTCTGCGGGGCGGTCCTGGTCGGCCTGGCGCTGGCGATCGCCTGGCCCAGCCTGCCGGACCTGCACGCCATGACCGACTACCGGCCGCGGGTGCCGCTGCGCATCTACACCGCCGACAAGGTCCTGATCGGCGAATACGGCGAAGAACACCGCAACGTGCTGCGCTTCGATGAAATCCCGCCGGTGATGCGCCAGGCGGTGCTGTCGGCCGAGGACGACCGCTTCTACCAGCACGGCGGCGTCGACTGGATGGGCATGGTGCGCGCGGTGCTGGTGAACCTCGTCAAGCAATCCAAGACCCAGGGCGGCAGCACCATCACCATGCAGGTGGCGCGCAATTTCTACCTGTCGTCCGAGAAGACCTATTCGCGCAAGTTCTACGAACTGCTGCTGACCTACAAGATTGAATCCGAGCTCACCAAGGACCAGATCCTTGAGCTCTACATGAACCAGATCTACCTGGGCCACCGCGCCTATGGGTTCGCCGCCGCCTCGCGCACCTACCTCGGCAAGCCGCTGTCCGAAGTGACGCCGGCCGAGGCCGCGATGCTGGCCGGCATCCCCAAGGCCCCATCGCGCTTCAACCCCATCACCAACTTCCCGCGCGCCGAGATCCGCCAGCACTACGTGCTGGGCCGCATGAAGACGCTGGGCTACCTGACCCCGGAACAGGCCGACGAGGCCCTCAAGCAGCGCCTGGTCATCCGCGGCGCCGACGGCTCCAGCACCCGCGGCTTCGCCATCCACGGCGACTACCCGGCCGAACTGGCGCGCCAGCTGATGTACGGCGTGTTCCAGGAGCAGACCTACTCCAAGGGCATCGACGTCTACACCACGATCGACTCCAAGGACCAGGAAGCCGCCTACCGCGCCGTGCGCGATGGCGTGATGGACTACACCCGCCGCGCGCCCTACCCCGGCCCCGAAGACCAGATCGAACTGCCCGACGGCGTCGAGAAGGACCCCGCGGCGCTCGACGACCTGCTCGACGGCGTGCAGGAAAAGACGCCCGACAGCGAAGACCTGCTCGCCGCCGTGGTGCTGGCCGCCAGCCCGCAGGAAGTGACCGTGGCCCGCAGCGCCCGCGACATCATCACCATCTCCGACAAGAAGGCGCTGTCGGTGGTGGCGCGCGCGCTCAACCCCAAGGCCAGCGACAGCCAGCGCATCCAGCGCGGCTCGGTGGTCTACATCCACAAGAACGGCGACGGCTGGGAAATCATCAACATGCCGGCGCTGCAGGCGGCGCTGGTGTCGATGGTGCCGCAGGACGGCGCCATCCGCGCCATGATCGGCGGCTTCGACTACAACCGCGGCACCTTCAACCGCGTCACCCAGGCCTGGCGCCAGCCGGGCTCGAACATCAAGCCGTTCGTCTACGCGGCGGCCCTGGAGCGCGGCCTGACGCCCGCCACCCAGATCTCCGACCAGCCCTTCATGCTGACCGCCGCCCAGACCGGCTCGAAAGACTGGCAGCCCAAGAACGACGGCAACCGCTACGAGCCGATGCTGACGCTGCGCCAGGGCCTGTACAAGTCCAAGAACATGGTCACCATCCGCATCCTGCAGGCCATCGGCCCGCAGTACGCGCAGGACTACCTGACCCGCTTCGGCTTCGACAAGGCCCGCTGGCCGGCGGTGCTGCCGCTGGGCCTGGGCGCCGGCGGCGCCACGCCGCTGCAGGTGGTCAACGGCTACAGCGTGTTCGCCAACGGCGGCTACCGCGTCACGCCCTACCTGATCGACAAGGTCACCGACCGCTCGGGCAACGTGCTGATGCAGGCGCAGCCGGTGGTGGCGGGCGACGCCGCCGCGCGCGCCATCGACCCGCGCACCGCCTGGGTCATGGACGACATCCTGCGCGGCGTCACCACCAGCGGCACCGCGGCGCGCGCGCACCAGGTGCTCAAGCGCAACGACATCGGCGGCAAGACCGGCACCACCAACGAAGCGGTCGACGTCTGGTTCTCCGGCTTCACCCCCACCCTGGCCACCACGGTCTGGATGGGCTTCGACCAGCCCAAGTCGCTGGGCACCAACGAATTCGGCAGCGGCCTGGCGCTGACCACCTGGCTCGACTACATGCAGCCGGCCCTCAAGGGCGTGCCCGAGACCAAGCCGGCGCCGCGTCCCGACGGCCTGCTGGTGGACAACGGCGAATACTATTTCAACGAATTCCCGCCGGGCCAGGCGGTGGCCTCGCTCGACCTGTCCAGCGGCGACCCGCTGACCGACTTTCTCAACAACAACCGTTCCACCGACGGCGTCGACAACTCGGTGCGGCCCCTGCCCGCGCCGGGCGCGACGCTGCCGCCGGCGACTCAGCCCCAGGCGGGCGCGCCGCAGCAGGCGCCCGCACAGCCGGCGTCCGCACAGCCGGCGCCGGGCCAGCAGGCCCCGGTGGCGCAGCCGATTCCGATCCCGGCCGCCGGCAGCGGCACGCTGGGCGGCGCCTTGGGCGGCGCTTCCGGGGGCAACCCGGGCGGCGACGGCGGCAACACCCCGATCCCGCCGATCCCGGTGCCGCGCGTCGACGCCGACATCCCCGCCCGCGCCAGCGCCGTCAACGGCACCGGGCCGCTGGCCGCGCGGCCGCTCTAGTCTCCCCGATCCTCCTTCGGGCCCGTCCAGCACGGGCCGATCCGCCCGGGAAAGACCGGCTTGCCGGCGCGCGCGCGGATCAACTATGATCCGGAATAATTCGCATTCCGGATCATGGAATGCGCCGCGCCAACGCCACGCCAGTCCATCATGTCCGCGACCGGGACCTCCCCCCAGCCCATCGAAGTGCTTTACGGTGACCACCACGGCTGGCTGCGTGGCTGGTTGCGCAAGCGGCTGGGCAACGCCTTCGACGCCGCCGATCTGGCGCACGACACCTACGTCCGCATCCTGGCCTCCGGCGCCACGCCGCAGCCGGACCAGTCCCGCCGCCACCTGACCCAGATCGCCAACGGCCTGCTGATCGACCTGTACCGCCGCCGCGGCATCGAGGCCGCCTACCTCGAGGCCATCGCCGCGCTGCCGGTGGCGCTGGCGCCGTCCGAGGAAGTCCGCGCCCTGGCGGTCGAGGCCCTGATCGAAGTCGACACCATCCTGCACAAGCTGCCGCCCAAGGTCCGCATGGCGCTGCTGCTGTGCAAGCTCGACGGCCTGAGCTACCGCGAGATCGCCGAACGGCTGCACGTGTCCGTCTCCTCGGTCGAGAAGTACGTCGCGGCGGCGCTGCTGGCGTGCTACCAGGCCCTCTACGATGGCGCGTACTGACGCGGCCGCCGGCCAGGGGCCGGCGATCGATCCCGCGGTCGTGCGCCGCGCCTCGGCCTGGATGGCGCGGCTGTGGTCGGGCGAGGCCAGCGCGGCCGACCGCGCGGCCTGTGACGCCTGGCTGGCCGCCCATCCCGACCACCTGCGCGCCTGGCGCCGCCTGCAGGTCATGGACGCCAAGCTGGCCGGGGTCTCCGAGCCGGCCTCCCGCACGGTGCTGCTCGACGCCCGTCCGCAGGCCTATGCCGCGCGCCGCAAAGCGCTGCGGACACTGGGCATCGCGGCGGCCGCCACCGCCGGGGCCACCCTGCTCTGGCGCGAAAGCGGGCGCTGGGGCGTGCTGACCGCCGACCACCGCAGCGCCGTCGGCGAGATCCGCGACATCACCCTGGCCGATGGCTCCCGCGTCGTGCTCGACAGCGGCTCGGCCATCGACGTGCGCTTCGATCGCCACGAGCGCCGCATCCTGCTGCTGGCCGGGGAAATCCTGGTGTCGACCGCTGTCGATGCCCAGGACAGGCCGTTGCGCGTGCAGAGCCGGCAAGGCATGGTGCAGGCGCTGGGCACCCGCTTCACCCTGCGCGACGCCGGCCCGCAGGCGCACCTGGCGGTCTACCAGGGCGCGGTCGACGTTTATCCCGGCGCGGCCACCCAGGCGGTCCTGCGGGTGCATGAGGGCGAGCGCACGCGCTTCGACCCGCAGCGCGCCGAACCGCCCGCCGCGGCGCGCGAGGCCGACGCCGCCTGGACGCGCGGCGTGCTGCTGGCCGAGGACATGCGGCTGGCGGACTTCACCGCGCGGCTGGCCCGCTACCGCAGCGGCTTCCTGCGCTGCGACCCGGCCGTCGCAGACCTCCGCGTCACCGGGGTCTTCCCCCTGCGCGACACCGACCGCGCCCTGCACAACCTGACGCTGGGCGTGCCGGTCGACATTCACACGTTCAGCCGCTATTGGGTCACCGTCGGCCCCAGGGCATCACGCTAGGGCGCATCGACCGCCAGAAGCGCCCCGCGCAAGCCCTGGCCCCTGTTGCAATTTTTGTTGGCGCGGCATTGAGGAAATCGCCCGCTCGTCCGGAAGACATAGCAGTCGCAACACTTTCTTCCGTACTTTCTGGGATCGACCCGATGGCGAGCCGCCACCTTTCCTCTCCGTTCCGCATCACCGCGCCCCTCTCCGCGCGGCCCACCGCCCCCCGCCTGCTCCCGCGCCGCACCGCGCTCTGCCTGGCGCTGGGCGGCGCCCTCCTGGCCACCTCGCCGGCGCCAGCCCAGGTAGCGCCTGCGCCCGCCGGGGCGCAGACACCGGTGCGCACCTACCAGATCCCATCCGGTCCGCTCGACCAGACCCTGACCCGCTACGCCAGCGAAGCGGGGATCGAGCTGTCGGCCGACGGCGCCCTGACCCGCGGCAAGACCAGCCCCGGCCTGACCGGCGCCTATTCCGTGCAGGACGGCTTCGCCACCCTGCTGCAGGGCCAGGGCCTGCGCGTCGTGCGCGGCGCCAACGGCGCCTATACGCTGCGCCCGGCGCCCACCGCCGACAGCCCCGCCACGCTGCCGGCGGTCACCGTCACCGGCCGCCCCGAGACGGCCTGGAGCCCGGTGGACGGCTATGTGGCCAGCCGCAGCGCCACCGGCACCAAGACCGACAGCAGCATTCTCGAAACGCCGCAGTCCATCTCGGTCGTGACGGCGGACTTCATCCGCGAAACCGGCGCCTCGCGCCTGAAGGAAAGCCTGGCCTACACCCCGGGCATCAACACCCTGCCATGGGGCGCCGACACGCGCTTTGACTGGACCATCATCCGCGGCTTCGATGCGCAGACGCCGGGCTATTACCTGGACGGCCTGCAACTGCGCAACAACAACAGCTGGGCGGTATGGCAGACCGAGGTCTACGGCGCCGAGCGCATCGAACTGCTGCGCGGCCCGACCTCGGTGCTGTACGGGCAAAACGGCGCGGGCGGCATGATCAACGTCGTCAGCAAGCGCCCCACCGAAGAACCGCTGCACGAGCTGGAAGCGCAGGTCGGCGACCATTCGCGGCGCCAGGTGGCGGGCGATTTCTCGGGCCCGCTGGATGACAACGGCAAGGTGCTCTACCGCATCACGGGCCTGGCGCGCGACGCCGAGCTGCCCGCCAGCGGCCTGCCCAACGACCGTTTCTTCATCGCGCCGGCGCTGCCCCTCAAGCCGTCGAGCGACACCACCCTGACCCTGCTGTCGCACTATCTGCGGGTGCGCGACGGCAGTTCCTACGGCAGCTTTCCCGAGATCGGCACGCAGCTGCCCAATCCGAACGGGAAATTCTCGCGCAATACCTATGTGGGCGAACCGGGCTTCGACCGCTTCAACCAGGAACAGTGGATGGTCGGCTATCTGCTGGAACACCGCCTGAACGACACCTGGACCGTGCGCCAGAACACGCGCTACGGCTACACCAGCGTCGACTACCGCCAGGTCTACGTGCGCGGCGGCTTCGCCACGGTCAACCCCGCCAACCCGGACGACCCCGCCAACTTCCGCCTGCTGGAACGGTTCCCGTTCGGCAGCCAGGAAAACGCGCGGCTCTTCACTATCGACAACCAGGCGCAGGCCAAGGTCGCCCTGGGCGACTGGACCCACACCTTCCTGTTCGGACTGGACTACCAGCGTTCGCGCAATTACCAGCGCACCTACAACGACGGCGTGGTCGCGCCCATCGACGGCTATTCGCCGTCGTACGGCAGCCCGGTCGAGACCGCCGCGCCCTGGTTCGACGCCACCACCCGGCTGGCCCAGACCGGCTTCTACCTGCAGGACCAGATCAAATGGGGCAACTGGGTGACCACGCTCGGCGGCCGCTACGACAAGGCCAGCGCGGACGTGGACAGCAACATCGACGGCTCCCGCACCAAGATCTCCGAGCACCATTTCAGCAAGCGCGCCGGCCTGGTCTACCTGCATCCGAGCGGCATCGCGCCGTACTTCAGCTACGCTGAATCGTTCTCGCCCACCGCCACCATCGACCCGGTGACCAACAACCCGATGCGGCCGGAAACCGGGCGCCAGTACGAACTCGGCATCCGCTACGAGCCGCCCGGCGGGCGCAGCCGCTACAGCGCGGCGGTGTTCGACCTGCGGCGCCACAACTACATCACCTATACGCCCGAGTTCCTGCCCAAGCAGACCGGCGAAGTGCAGGTGCGCGGCCTTGAGCTGGAAGCCGCATTCCGGCCGCTGCCGCAGATGAACGTGGTGGCCGCCTACACGTACACGCCCAAGGCCGAGGTCACGGCCAGCAGCACGCCCAGCGAAGTCGGCAAGCAGATGCAGGCGGTGTCGCGCAACCAGATCGCGCTGTGGACCGACTACCGCTTCGCATCCGGCATCAAGATCGGCCTGGGCGCGCGCTACACCGGACCGAACTGGGGCTACCAGGAGTCGGCCGCCCAGAAGCTGCCGGGCTACACGCTGTTCGACGCGATGATCGGCTACCAGGTACAGGGCTGGAACCTGGCGCTGAACGTGCGCAACCTCGGCAACAAGACCTATCTCAGCAATTGCAGCGCGGGCGCCTGCCGCTATGGCGATCAGCGCACGGTGCTGGCGACCGCGACCTACCGCTGGTAGGCGCGGCCGGATCGAGCGCGCGCGGCCCGCGTCAGCGGACCGCTTCCGTATCCGGCTCGGTCACCACCGCGCACGGCCAGGCCTGCAGCGTTTCCAGGTCGAGGAAGGTGAAGTAGCCGTCCTTCCAGCCCTCGGTATCGATGTGATAGACGTTGCCCAGCGCCAGCGGCGCGGCCACGGGCGTGTGGCCCGCCACCACGGCGCGCACGCCGCGCACGCCGGTGCGGTCCAGTTGCCGCAGCCGCTCGCGCGACCACTGGCAGGCCGCGCTGGTGCGCTTGTAGCGGTCCTGCAGCGCCGATTCCAGGCGCGGCCAGAACAGCACCGGGCAGTCCGCGTGCAGCAGCCCCACCGGGCCCGCCGAGGTTTCCACCTCGATCGCGATGGGCAGTTGCCCGAAGGCCTCGGCGTAGACCTGCTGGCGGTCGGCCGGCAGGTCCAGGAACCAGCCGCCGCCGTAGCCGCGCCAGTTCACCACGTCCACCTGCCCGGTGCGCACGTGACGCACCGCATAGTCCTCGTGGTTGCCCTGCACCGCGAAGAACCAGGGCTGCGCCAGCCAATCCAGCGCGGCCTCGCTCTCCGGCCCGCGGTCGACCAGGTCGCCGACGGAAAACAGCCGGTCGCGGCTGGCGTCGAACCCCATCCGCCCCAGGCTGTCCTGCAGGCGGGTAAAACAGCCGTGCACGTCGCCCACCGCGAAATCGCGGCCCTGCTCGTTGCGCGGCACTTTCAGAAAACGTTGCTGCATGATGATCCAGCCCGCCCAATCGGGCCCATGTTTCTTTTTAACCCGCTTTTATCAGTCCCCGATTACACCGGGCTTTCACGCGCGATCTCATGAACGGCGTTACGAGAATAGCTATTATTCGTGATAATGTTCCGTCTTTCCCAAAATCCAACCTGAAGGGGGCCGCGCGAGCCGCCCCGCCGTCGCCATGACCGCCGCCTCCACCATCAAAACCTGGTACCTGGTCCACAAGTGGACCAGTCTGGTCTGTACGATCTTCCTGCTCATCATCTGCCTGACCGGGCTGCCCCTGGTGTTCCACCACGAGATCGAACACTGGCTCGACGACGCCAAGCCGCTGTCCGACGTGCCCGCCTCGACGCCGCCGGCCAACCTCGACAAGCTGGTCACGCAGGCCCGCTCGATGTACCCCGGCGAAGTCGTCGACTACCTGTTCTTCGACCCCGACGAACCCCAGGTCTACGTCGGCATGGCCAAGAAGCCCGGCGACGGCCAGGTCTCCGGCCACGCCGTGCGCATGGACGGCCGCACCGGCGACGTGCTGCTCGACGGCCCGCTCTACACCCAGGACCGCTTCTCGTTCATGGGCATCATGCTGTCGCTGCACGTCGACCTGTTCGCCAGCCTGCCGGGCGAACTGTTCCTGGGCTTCATGGGGCTGCTGTTCTGCATCGCCATCGTCTCGGGCGTGGTGCTCTACGGCCCCTTCATGAAGAAGCTGGAATTCGGCACCGTGCGCGCCGGCCGCTCGACCCGCCTGAAGTGGCTCGACCTGCACAACCTGCTCGGCATCGTGACCCTGGTGTGGGCCTTCGTGGTCGGCTTCACCGGCGTCATCAACGAGCTGTCCACGCCGCTGTTCCGGCTGTGGCAATCGACCGAGCTGGTGCGCATCCTCGAACCCTACAAGGGCCAGGGCGTGCCGGCCGAACTGTCCTCGGCCCAGGCCGCGGCGGACACCGCCCGCAAGGCCCTGCCGGGCAACGAAGTGTCGTTCATCGCCTTCCCCGGCAACGCCTTCGGCAGCCCGCACCACTACATCGCCTGGATGCGCGGCGCCACGCCGCTGACCTCCAAGATGAACACGCCGGTCCTGATCGACGGCCGCAACGGCGAACTGACCACCGTCGCCAAGATGCCGTGGTATCTGACCGCGCTGGAGCTGTCGCGTCCGCTGCACTTCGGCGACTACGGCGGCCTGCCGCTGAAGATCATCTGGGCCGTGCTCGACCTGATCACCATCGTGGTGCTGGTCAGCGGCCTCTACCTGTGGCTGGCGCGCCGCCGCGCCACCGAGGCCCGCATCGCCGAGCTGGTGCGCAAGCACCAGGCCGCCGCCACCCCGCAACGGAGCCCCGCATGAGCAAGAAATCCTCCCGCGGCTTCCTGTTCGTCTGGGGCGTGCCGATCCTGCTGGGCGTGCTCAGCGTCTTCGGCCTGCTGGCCGCGCTGCTGGGCACCGGCGGCTGGCACTGGGCCTCCTGGACCGCGCTGACCATCCTGCTGGTGGTCATCGTGCGCTACTGGTTCTTCCCGCCCGCGCAACCCGACGCGTAGCGAGCCGGCGGCCCGCGGCCGCCGCGCGCCTCACTTGCCGAACTTCTCCGGATCGGGCCCCAGGCGGGCCCCTTCCTTGATGGCGTCGATCGCCGCCATCTCCGCGCTCGACAATTCGAAATCGAACACGTCGATGTTCTCGCGGATGCGCGCCGGCGTCACCGACTTCGGGATCACGATCAGGCCGTGCTGCAAGTGCCAGCGCAGCGTCACTTGCGCCGGCGACTTGCCGTGCTTGCGCGCCAGGTCCACGATCGTCTTTTCCTTGGTGACCCCGCCCTGCGCCAGCGGGCTCCACGACTCGGTGGCGATGCCGTGCTTGTCATGGAAGGCGCGCAGCTCGCGTTGCGCGAAGCCCGGGTGCAGTTCGATCTGGTTGACCGCCGGCGTCACGCCGGTGGCGTCGATCAGGCGCTCGAGGTTGGCCCGCGTGAAGTTGGACACGCCGATCGAACGCGCGCGGCCATCCTCCTTCATCTCGATCATCGCGCGCCAGGCGTCGACGAACTTCTCGCTGCCCGCCACCGGCCAGTGGATCAGGTACAGGTCCACATAGGCCAGGCCGAGCTTTTCCAGGCTATCGTTCATGGCCTCGTGGGCCGAATCGAAGCCATGCCTGTCGTTCCACAGTTTGGTCGTGACAAACAGATCCTTGCGCGCCACGCCCGCCGCGCGCAGGCCGGCGCCGACGCCGGATTCGTTGCCATAGATCGCGGCAGTGTCCACCGAACGGTAGCCCGCCGCCAGCGCCTCCTTGACGCTGGCGGCGGCCTGCTCGTCCGGCACCTGCCAGACGCCCAGGCCCAATTGCGGAATCTTGCTGCCGTCGTTCAGTTTGACTGTGGGTACCTTCGCCATATGACCCTCCGAAGCTTGCAACGCAACACTTGCACGGCGAAAACGCGCCAGGTCGCGCGACCAGGAATGCTGCCGGGCGTACGCCTGGTCGACAGTGGATGACGGGCCCGCCCTGCTGCGCCCGCATGCGAAAACCGGATGGAAAACCCCCGGGAGCGGCCTGCGCGTGGCCCATCCGTCCCAGGGGTTTTCAGTTAAATAATAGCGCCGGTGCCGGATAATCGCCTCCATACCCGGCCCGCGCCCCGCGCGGGCCCACGCCATTTGCCCTTGCCGCCCCTATGACAACCCCTGACTCCCGCACGCCCGGCCGTGGCGGTTTCGCCACGCTGCGCACCCTGTTTCCCTACCTCTGGCCGCCCGGCCAGACCGGCCTGAAGGCCCGCGTCGTCGCCGCGCTGCTGTGCCTGTTCGCCGCCAAGGCGGCCACCGTCTACACGCCGCTGCTGTACAAGCACGCCATCGACGCCCTGGGCCAGGGCGCGCCGGGCAGCGTGACCGTGCCGCTGGGCCTGATCCTGGCCTATGGCAGCGCGCGCGTTCTGTCCCTGTTGTTTTCCGAATTGCGCGACGCCCTCTTCGCCCGCGTCGGCCAGCACGCCATCCGCTCGGTCGGCCTGCGCATCTTCCGCCACCTGCACGGCCTGGCGCTGCGTTTTCACCTGACGCGCCAGACCGGCGGCCTGACCCGCGCCATCGAGCGCGGCACCAAGGGCATCCAGACGCTGCTGTCGTTCCTGCTGTTCAACATCCTGCCGACCTTCTTCGAGATCGGCCTGGTCTGTATCGTGCTGTGGAAGATGTTCGACGCCTGGCTGGCGCTGGCCACGGGCGCCACGGTGATCCTCTACATGGCCTACACGCTGGCCGTCACCGAATGGCGCGCCAAGTTCCGCCGGCAGATGAACGAAACCGACTCCGAGGCCAACACCAAGGCCATCGAGAGCCTGCTGAACTACGAAACCGTCAAGTACTTCGGCAACGAGGAACACGAAGCGCGCCGCTACGACGCCTCGCTCACCCGCTACGAACGCGCCGCCGTGCGCAGCCAGGTCAGCCTGTCGATCCTCAACGTCGGCCAGGCCGTCATCATCTCCGCCGGCCTCACGCTGGTGATGTGGATGGCCGCCAACGGCATCGCCGAGGGCCGCTACACCCTGGGCGACTTCGTGCTGGTCAACACCTACCTGCTGCAGCTGTACTCGCCGCTCAGCTTCTTCGGCTTCATCTACCGCGAGATCAAGCAAGCCATGATCGACATGGAGCGCATGTTCGAGCTGCTCGGCCAGGACCGCGAAGTGGCCGACCGGCCCGGCGCGCAGCCGCTGCGCGTGGCCGGTGGCGAAGTCGAGTTCCGCGACGTGCGCTTCGGCTACGACGAGCGCCGGCCCATTCTCAAGGGCGTGAGCTTCACCCTGCCGGCCGGCAAGACCGTGGCCGTGGTGGGCACCTCGGGCGCGGGCAAGTCCACCATCGCGCGGCTGCTGTTCCGCTTCTACGACGCCGACGCCGGCGCCATCCTGGTCGACGGCCAGGACATCCGCGACGTCACCCAGGCCAGCCTGCGCGCCGCCATCGGCGTGGTGCCGCAGGACACCGTGCTGTTCAACGACACCATCCGCTACAACATCGGCTACGGCCGGCCCGGCGCCTCCGACGCCGAGATCGAGCACGCGGCCCGGCTGGCGCACATCCACGACCTCATCATGGCCATGCCCGACGGCTACCAGACCATGGTGGGCGAGCGCGGCCTCAAGCTGTCCGGCGGTGAAAAGCAGCGCGTAGCCATCGCCCGCACCCTGCTCAAGGACCCGGCCATCTTCCTGTTCGACGAAGCCACCAGCGCGCTCGACACCCGCACCGAACGCGACATCCAGACCAACCTGCGCGAGGTCAGCCGCGGCCGCAGCACGCTCATCATCGCCCACCGCCTGTCCACCGTGGCCGACGCCGACGAGATCATGGTGCTGGAGGATGGCCGCATCGCCGAACGCGGCCGCCATACGTACTTGCTGGCCGCGGGCGGCCTGTATGCCGCGATGTGGGCGCGGCAGCAGGAAAACACCGCCGCGCCGGCCGATTGACAAGCCCCGCCCCCTGACCCAAGATCGCACCCTTTGATTCCAAGGCCTTCCATGCAGGATTCCCGTATCGCTCCCGAAGTCCGCGTCTGCGCCGCCACCGACCTGGTCAATGGCGGGCTGGGCGTCAAACTGCCGGTCTCCGACAGCGCGGGGCAGACCACGGCGTTCTTCGTGCGTTACCAGGACCGGGTCCATGGCTATCTGAATCGCTGCGCCCACGTGGGCGTCGAACTCGATTGGGAAGGCAGCTTCTTCACGCGCGCCGGCGACCTGATCATGTGCGCCCGCCACGGCGCCACCTATCAGCCCGATACCGGCCTGTGCGTGGGCGGCCCCTGTAAGAACGGCCGCCTCACGGTGCTGACGGTGCAGGAGCGCGACGGCGCCGTCTACTGGCAACCCAGCGGCAAGATCCAGCCGCTCGCCAGCGGCGGCTGACCCGTCAGGCGGGGGCCGCCGCGGCGTCAGGCGCGGGCCGGCGCGGCCGTCTGCGCCGGCTCGGCGCGATCGGCATAGCGGCGCGCCAGCACCGCGCAGACCATCAGCTGCATCTGGTGGAAGATCATCAGCGGCAGCACGACGATACCCATCTGCGAGGTGCCGAACAGCACCGTGGCCAGCGGAATGCCGGACGCCAGCGACTTCTTCGAGCCGCAGAACACCAACGTGATCTCGTTTTCCTTGGACAGCCCCAGCTTGCGGCTGCCCCAGGTCGTGATCAGCAGCACCGCCCCCAACAGCAGCGCATTGACCAGCACCATGGTGGCCAGGTCGATCGCCGGGAACGCGTGCCAGATGCCCTGCGCCACCGCTTCGCTGAACGCGGTGTAGACCGCCAGCAGGATCGAACTGCGGTCCACCTTCGACAGGACGCGGCTGTTGCGCTGCGCCCAGGCGCCGATCCACGGCCGCAGCAGGCTGCCCACCGCGAACGGCAACAGCAATTGCAGCAGGATGCGGCCGGCGTCGGCCAGGCCATGGCCGCCGCCCTGGCGATGCAGCAGCACGGCCACCAGCAGCGGCGTCAGCACCGTGCCCAGCAGGTTGGAAGCCGTCGCCGCGCAGATGGCGCCCGGCACGTTGCCGCGCGCCATCGAGGTGAAGGCGATGGACGACTGCACCGTCGACGACAGCGTGCACACGAAGATCACGCCCAGCCACAGCGCCGGCGTCAGCAACCCGGGAAACAGCGCCCGCAGCGCCAGCCCCAGCGCCGGGAACAGGATGAAGGTGCAGCCCAGGATCAGCGCGTGCAGCCGCACGTCCTTGACGCCGGCCACGATCGCGTCGGTGGACAGGCGCGCGCCATGCAGGAAGAACAGCAGCGAAATGGCCAGGTTGCTGGCCACCATCATGAACGACGCGCCCTTGCCCACGGCGGGAAAGAAGCTGGCGAACGCCACGGTGGCGATCAGGATGAGGGTGAACTGGTCGGGCAGGAAGCGGCGCATGGCGGGAAGTTTCCGGGAAGGTCGCGGAAACTATAGGCGCGGCGCTTGCTATCGTGAAGGCCACTGGTTACTTTAACTGCTATCGGAATTCCCTATAGGCAGGCCGCCATGCTCAATCCGCTCTGGCTCAAGACCTTCGCCGCGGCCGCCGCCTCGCCCAGCTTCAGCGAGGCCGCGCGCCGCCTGGGCCTGACCCAGCCCACCGTCAGCGAGCACATCCGCCAGCTGGAGCTGGCGCTGAACCGCCGCCTGTTCCTGCGCGACACCCACTCGCTGGCCCTGACCAGCGACGGCCGCAGCCTGCTGGTGCACGCCGAGATCATCCTCGACGCGCACGAACGCGCCGAGCGGCTGTTCGACGCCCCGCGGCTGCGCGGCCGCGTGCGGCTCGGCACCTCCGACGACCTGGCGATGGGGCCCTTGCCCGACGTGCTGGCCGCGTTCCGCCAGGCGCATCCCGAAGTGGAGCTGGACATCACCATCGGCGTCACCAGCGATCTCTACCGCCTGCTCGACGACAACGGCCTGGACGTGATGATCGGCAAGCGCCGCCGCGGCGACCGTCGCGGCCAGACCCTGCACAAGGAAGCCCTGCTGTGGCGCGCCAAGGAAGGCCTGCGCCTGGCGCCCGACGCGCCGCTGCCGCTGATCCTGCTGCGCGAGCCCAGCGTCACCCGCACCCTGGCGCTGGACGCGCTGGCGCGCGCCGGCCGCAGCTGGCAGATCGTCTGCACCAGCACCGGCTACGCCGGCTGCCAGGCGGCGGCCCGTGCCGGCCTGGGCATCACCGTGCAGCCCTCGCACCTGTCCACCGCCGGACTGGCGGCGCCGGCCGGCGCGCTGGCCCTGCCGGCGCTGCCGCAGGTGGAGTTCATCGTCATCTCGGCGCCCGCGCCCAACAAGCCCACCCGGGCGCTGACCGAGATCCTGATGCGCAGCTCGCTGACCTGAATCCTGGCCCGTCGGCCGGGCCGCCTGACGCGCCAGCGCGCGCGGTGCGAATGGCCGCCGCTCAAGCCCCCGGCCGCGTATGCCGCACGCTGCCTTCCAGCGGCTGCGGCTGCTTGAGCAGGTTGAGGATCGGGCACCACTGCTCCACCGCCTCGTGCACCGCCCGCACCGCCTGCGGATCGGCCGGCGACACGATGTGCGCCGTATAGCGGATGTTGTGCGGGAAGAACGGCACCTTCTCGTAGCCCGGCTTGCCGCCGCGCGGATCCAGGTCGCCTTCGATCTCGACCTCCAGCGATTCCAGCGGCAATTCCAGCTCGGCCGCCTTGATCAGGAAGATATGCGTCAGGCAACTGCCCAGCGACCCCAGCAGCAGTTCCGGCGAACTCGGCCCCAGGTCGTAGCCGGCGAAATCCGCCGGGCTGTCGCTCACCACCTGATGGTCGCGGATGCGGATGCGGCGCACGCCGCTGCGCCCTTCGGCGCTGACATGCGCGCGCAGCTTCACCGGCGTCACCGTGCCCGGATCACGCGCATTGCGCGCCAGCACCGCCTCGCGCTTCTGGCCCAGGTATTCATTCAAGGTACTCATCTTGCCTGCCTCGCGTTAGTGAAAGGGAAAGGAAAAAAGGTGCCCGGCCGCCACGCCGGGCGATGGCGCATCACTGCCTGCGCCGCGTATCCGGAATCTCGATGGGCGCGCGATCCATCGCCAGCAGCAGCGCGCCCAGCCCCTGGGCCGAAGCGTTCTCCATGCGGCCGCCCGGACCGCAGACGTTGTCGGCGCTGGTCCAGGCCGGCGCCGCGCCCGGCAGCCGTCGCGCCCGCAGCCAGCCGCGCCGGTCCACCATGAACTGCGCGCCCGCCAGGTCAGCCGGCGCCACGCCCGCGGCCAGCGCATAGGCCTCCCATGCCGCCGCGTCCGCCGCCACGCAATCGGCGTCCGCCGCCGGCGCGCCGCCGCGCGTCAACGCCACGGTCAGCAGGCGCGGATCCTGCGGTTCCGGCGGCGCGCCAGGAGCGAAGGCCGCCACCCGCACCGGCAGGCCACGCAGGCCCGACAGCGTGGCGGCGCGGCCGTCGCGGCAGGTCAGCGCCACCACCGGCGCCGGGATCGCCGGCATGCCCGCGCCGCCGCCGGCGCCGTAGGCCTGCAGCCGCAGATAATCCAGCACCTGCCAGATCTGGTCCGGCGTCAGCGCCTCGCCCGGCGCCTGCATCGCGCCGCCGTGCGCCGTCCCCTCGCGCGCCAGGCGCGCATACAGCTCGCCCTCCAGGCGGTTGTCGAACAGCGCCGCCCCCAGCACGCTGGGCCAGGCGGGCAGACCGGCCGCGAGCACGCCGCGGCCATCCGCCCGCGCACCGTGGCAGGCGGCGCAATGCGTCTGGTAAAGACGCGCGCCCCGCTGCAGGTTGTCATCCGAAAACACCAGCGGCGACCGCTGATAGGACGTATGCGTCGCCTCCGTCAGCAGCAGCCGCGGCGCCGGCCAACTGGCGCTGGCCAGCAGCCCCGCGGCGGCCGTCAGCAACACCAGCCGGCCACGCCGCGCGAACAGGGCCGCGGTCAACAACGCCAGCGCCAACAGCGTCAGCCCCAGCGCCAGCCACAGGCGGCGCCAGGTATGGCCACTGACCGGCAGGTCGGCGTCGTAGCGCCAGGCGAACGGCCAATGCGCGATCGCCAGCGCCTCGTCCGGCTGCCAGGCGATCGCCGCGGCCAGCAACGCCGCCAGCAGCGCCAACGCGCCCAGCAACATGGACCCGGCCCGGCGCCACGCGGGCCGCGCCGCGCGTTCGGGCGCGCGGCTGTGCAGCCAGGCGGCGGCCAGCGCCGCCAGCAACAGCACCGCCGCCGCGGTCAGCGCCAGGTGTCCAAGCCGCGACCCCAACAGCCCCGGCGCGCCCAGCGTCCGCTGCCAGCCCAGCGCCACCACGCCGATCGCGGCCGCCAGGGCCAGCGCCGCCAACCCGGACAACGGCAAGCCAACCGCGATCGCATGGCCGTCCGGGCGCCGGCGCGCGGCGGCCAAGCACGCCAGCATGCCGGCCGGCGCCGCCGCGACGGCCAGCGCCAACCCCGCGTTGCTCACCACGTCGCATCCAGTCCCAACAGCGCCAGCGCGCGGCGGCGCAACTCGGCCAGGCGCGGATCGCCGCGATGGCGCGGATACGGCAGGTCGTTGACGATCTCGTCCTTGATCCGCGCCGGCCGTTCGCTCAGCACGATGATGCGCGACGCCATGAAGAGCGCCTCCTCCACGTCGTGCGTCACCAGCAAGGCGGTGAAGCCGCTGCGCTGCCACAGTTCCACCAGCTCGGACTGCATCGCGATCCGCGTCAGCGAATCGAGCTTGCCCAGCGGCTCGTCCAGGATCAGGATGCGCGGATCGTTGACCAGCGCGCGCGCCAGCGCCGCGCGCTGCGCCATGCCACCCGACAGCTGGTGCGGATAGGCCTGGCCAAACGCCGTCAACCCGACGCGCTGCAACGCGTCATCGACCCGCCCGCGCTCGGTCTTGAGCAGCCCGCGCGCCTGCAGGCCCAGCGCCACGTTGTGCCACACCGTGCGCCAGGGATAGAGCGTCGGATCCTGGAACACCACGATGCGCGACGGCGACGGCCCGTCGATCGGCTCGCCATCGGCCAGCAGATCGCCCTGCGCCGGCGGCTCCAGCCCCGCCACCAGCCGCAGCAGGGTCGACTTGCCGCAGCCGCTGGGGCCCAGCAGCGCGACGAACTCGCCGGGCCGCACCTCCAGGTCGATATCGTCCAGCACCGGCAGCGCCGCGCCATCCAGGTCGAAGCGATGATTCACGCCCCGCACCGCCAGCGCCGCGCCGCGCGCCGCGCCGGCCGTTCCCGCGTCCTGCGGCGCCGCTACCATTTCACCACTCCCTTCTGCCACGCCAGCAGGCGGTCGCGGCCCACGAACAGCAAGGTGATCAGGCCCGAGAACACCAGCGCCATCACGATCAGCGCGCCGTATAGATTGGCGTACGAAGCCCAGCCCTGCGCCCACGACAGGTACCAGCCCAGCCCGGATTTGACGCCCATCATCTCGGCCGCCACCAGCACCGAGAACGACGCGCCCAGGCCCATGAACAGGCCGACGAACACCTGCGGCAACGCCGCCGGAATCGCCACCCGCAGTACCAGGAACCACTCGCTCGCGCCCAGGGTCCGCGCCACGTCGTAATAGGCGCGGTTCACGCCGGCCACGCCCGACCACGTCAGCACCGTGACCGGGAACCACGTCGCCAGCGCGATCAGGAACACCGCCGCCGACCAGCCCGACGGAAAGAAGAAGAACGCCATCGGCAGCAACGCCGTCGACGGCACCGGCCCCAGGAACCGCAGCACCGGATGCACCCAGTACCCCAGGCCGCGCGACCAGCCGATCGCCACGCCCGTCAGGAAACCGGCCGCCGCCCCCAGGCCGAAGCCGTTGAACAGCAGCCAGAGCGAATTGCCCAGGCTGTCCGCCAGCCGCTTGTAGTCGGTCACGTAGACTTCGATCAGCGACTGCGGCGGCGCGAAGAACGGGCTGGGCAGCCACGCCAGCTTGGCCGTCGCGATCTCCCACGCCCCCACCGCCAGCGCCAGCAGCACCAGCCACGGCCCGCCGCGATGCAGCGCCCGCACCGGCCGGCGCTGGCCGGCGCCGGCCACCGCCACCAGCAGCAGCAACGCCGCCAGCGCCAGCGCCGCGATGCCGAATTCCCGCGTATAGCCCCACGAGACGAACCCCACCTCGACATTGGGCCAGCGCAGCGTCACCGCGCCCACCGCGGCCCACAGCGCGGCCGCGACCACGCCGGTCTTCCACAGGCGCCACGGTTGCGCGACGGCCGGCGCGCCGCGCAACCCGCCCGCCGCCAGCGCGTCAGCCGAGGACATTGGGCACCACCGCTTGCGCGTACTTGTTGATGTCGAGATTGGCGCTCAGCACCTTGATCGTCTTCAGATCCTTGGCATAGCCCACGATCTCCTCGCGCAGCGCCGAGCCGGTCGACGCATGGCCATGGCTGTGGCTGCGCAGGATCGCCGCCACGCGCTCGGCCGGCACCTTGCCCGGCACATACGGCGCGAAGATGCGCGCGGTCTCGTCGGGATTGGACGCGGTCCAGCGCTGCGCGTCGATCACCGCGCGCGTGATGGCCGCGGCCGACTCGGGGTCGTTGCGCACCAGGTCGCCGCGCAGGCCCAGCACGCAGCAGGTGCGGTTCTCGTAGTCGCCCTCGATGTTGGTGGCGATCTCGCGCAGCTTGTTGTCCTCGCGCAGCGTGTAGATCAGCGGATCGTCGCCCGCGATCGCATCAACCTCGCCCTTTCTCAGCACCTCGCCGAACAGATCCTGCGGATACTGGCGCCAGTCCACCGATTCCGGGTCGATGCCCAGCTGCGCCACGCGGATCGCGAAGAAGTTCTTCACCGGGCTGGCCTGGTCCGACACCGCGACGCGGCGGCCCTTCAGGTCCTGCACGCTCTTGACCGGCGAATCCGCCGCCGTCAGCAGCCGCATGCAGCCGCCATGCGTGCCCACCGCCAGCTTGACGTCGAAGCCCTGCTCCAGCGGCTTGAGCCAGCGCAACGCCATGCCGATGCCGCCATCGGCGTGGCCGGTGGCGATGGCTTCGAGCAATTGATCGGTGGAGCCGCTGAAATTGATGCGCTCGACCTTGAGGTTGTACTTGTCGAAGAAGCCGCGCTCCAGCGCCACCGAAACCGGCGACTGACACACCGCGGTCTGGCTCCATGCGATCTTGTAGGTGCGCGGCGCGCCATTGGCCGCCAGCACCCGCGATCCCAGCATGCCGAGCGGCGCGGCCAGGCCGGCCAGGGATGCCGCGCGCAGCAACGAGCGGCGCGAAATACCGCGCGCCGGATTGGCGCGCGTTTGGACGTTCGTATTCATCAACCTTCCTTTTGAGCAGACTGTGAATGGCGATGCTTGCCATGCGGCATCATCGGCCCGTGCTCAGGCGTTCGACAAATACAAAGTGGGGATAACAATATGGGCGGCGGCCGCGCCGCCAGCGCGCATCGGGACGCGCAAGCAGCCTGCCGGGCCGCCCCGGCCCACGGACGGCGTCAGTCCGGCAGGTGATCCGGCACGCCGTGCTCATCCACGGACTTGACGCGATCCAGCGCGTTGCGCGCCGCCGACATCGCTTCGACCGCGCCGCGAAAACGGCGCGTCACGAAAATCTCGAAGGCCAGGCTTTCCGGTTCATCCGCGTCATCCTGCGTCTCGCCGTCCTCGACCTGATCCGCTTGCGGCGCGGGCTTGGCCGCGGCATCGCCCTTGGCCGGCAACCGTCGGGTTTCCAGGAAGGCGCGCGCCGGAATCCGCCCCTCGGGTTGCGTCGCGTACGCCACGACGGAAAAACCATTGATGATCTTCTCGGCCATACCGGTTTCCTTTAGGCTGCGCCAATCGGCGGCGCAGCTCGTTGTTAGCGACAACGGCCCGCCACCCGGAAACTTAAGCGCATGCGCGGCGGCCGCGATTGATACACATCAATCGCGGCCGCGCAACCACACAATATTCAACCGAGTCTATTTTGTCGACGATAGCGCCGCCGTGCGCGACTGCACATACCGCGCCACCTGCGCCAACACCTGCGACAGGTCCGCGCGCAACGGCTCGAAGCCCGCGTTGCGCTCGCGCGTGACCTCGTCCATGTACAGCGGGCGCCGGATCTCGATCTGCAGGCTGTGGCGGTTCAACGCCGGCTGGCCGATCTGCGCGATCAGCTGCACGCCCTTGTAGGGATCGTTGCGCGCCACCGTGTAGCCGCGGTCGCGCAGCGCCGTCTCGATCAGCGCGATGAATTCCGGCTCACAGGTGGTGCCGTCGCGATCGCCCAGCACGAAGTCCGCCAAAGGATGCGCGCTCTCGCGGCCCAGCCGCTCATACGCATCGTTCGGCATCGAATGCAGGTTCAGGTGCCAGACCGCGCCGAAATCGCGTTGCGCCTGTTCGATGGCCTGCGCCAGCGCCGCGTGGTACGGCTCGTAGTACGCCTGGATGCGGTGCCGCACTTCCTCGAGCGTCAGCTTGCGGTCGTAGATCGGCGTGGCCTTGTCCATGCGGCGCCAGATCAGGCCCTTGCCCAGGCGCGTCTTCTCGCCGGGGTCGAGCGGCTCCGGCCACGGCTCGGCCAGCAGCTCCGGATCGAGATCGCGCAGCGTGCGGTTGGGATCGATGTAGACGCGCGGAAAGTGCGCCGCCACCAGCGTGGCGCCCAGCGCCGGCGCCGCCGACCACAAGGCGTCCACGTGCGTGTCCTCGCCCTGGCGCAACTGCGCCAGGCTGGCCGCGGCGCCGAAATCGGCGGGGTATTGCTCGCCGCTGTGCGGCGAATCACACACCAGCGGCAAGGCGGGCGCGGTCGGGGCGTGCACGGAAACGGCTTGGAAGTCGGCGTTTGTCATCGTTCAGTCAGCCTGGATGTTGGCGGCCTTGGCGACTTTGGCGTAGCGCGCCAGGGCCTGTTCGATCTGGATCTTGAATTCCTGCGGCGTGGTCGGCATCAGCGTACCACCGACGTCCTCGGCCTTCTTGCGGAATTCGGGATCCTGCATCGCCGCGCGCACGGCCTGGTTCAGGCGCTCGATCACCGCCGGCGGCGTGCCGGCCGGCGCCACCAGGCCGAACCAGCCGCCCGTGCCCATGTCGGGGTAGCCCAGCTCGATGTAGGTCGGCACGTCCGGCAGCAGCGGCGAACGCTCGGCGCCCAGCACCGCCAGCGGCCGCAGCTTGCCACCCAGCACCTGCGGCAGGGTCGAGGACAGATTGTCGGTGATCGCGTCCACCTGCCCGCCCATCACGTCATTGAGCGCCGGGCCCGCGCCGCGGTACGGCACGTGCAGCAGCTTGATGCCGGCCAGCATCATGAAGTTCTCGATGTTCACGTGGCCCAGCGAGCCCACGCCCGGCGAGGCAAAGCTGTACTTGTCCGCCTGGCCCTTGGCCAGGGCGACGAACTCGGCCATGTTCCTGGCCGGGATCTGCGGATTGATCGCGAAGATGCTGGGCACGGCCAGCACATTGGCCACCGGCTCGAAGTCCTTGAGCGGGTCGTAGTTCATCTTGCGGTAGACCGCCGGATTGGAGCCGTGCGTGCTCATCGTCGCCATGCCAATGGTGTAGCCGTCGGCGGTCGAGCGCGCCACCTGCTCCATGCCGAGCGAACCGCCCGCGCCCGCCTTGTTCTCGACCACGATGGTCTGCTTCAGGTCGCGGCCGGCGTACTCGGCCACCAGGCGCGCCACGATGTCGGTCGAACCGCCCGCGGCGAACGGCACCACCAGCTTGATGGGACGGGAAGGATAGTCGGCGGCTTGCGCCGGGCCGGCGAAAGACAGCGCGGCGCAGACGCCGGCAAGCGCGATGCGCGCGGAACAGCCGAAAAAGCGGCGGGACATGGAGCGACTCCGGGAAAGGTGCAGGTCTTGCTGCGAGGCCGCCAGTGTCCGAACTTTACGATCCGCTTTCAAACGACTATATTGCACGCCTTCATTACCAACGCTCATGCTGAAGCCGCGCCCGCGGCCTCCCGGAACCCGCCGCGCCATGCGCCTGCATTCGCCGTCCATGTCCGAGTTGCACGCCTTCATGACGGCGGCGCGCCTGGGCAGTTTCACCCTGGCGGCCGAAACCCTGTGCGTGACCCAGGGCGCCGTCAGCCGCGCCATCGCCCGCCTCGAAGCCCATTTCGGCCAGCCGCTGATGCGCCGCAACGCCCACGGGCTGACCCTGACCGAGACCGGCCGCAAGCTCTACGATGGCGGCCTGGCGCCGCTGCAGGCCATCGAGGCGCTCAGCGCCGAACTGCGCGCCGATGACCGCCGCCTGCGGCTGACGCTGTCGAGCGTGCCGACCCTGGCAAGCGCCTGGCTGGTGCCGCGCCTGCCCGACTTCCATCGGCGC
>NZ_CYTU01000004.1:81723-137838 GCF_001299375.1 Achromobacter sp. 2789STDY5608621
GGTTCGAGGCCGCCGGCGTGTGCCGCGACAAACTCGCGCTGGCCAGCGGTTTCGACCAGGTCAGCATCCTGGTGCGCGCCGTCATGGCCGACATGGGCATCGCGGTGCTGCAGCGCTGCCTGGTGCAGGACGACCTGCAGGCCGGCCGCGTGGCCGCCCCCTTCCCCGACCTGCGCATCGCCATCGCGCGCGGCTATCACCTGTGCGCCCCGCCGCAGCGGCGCGACCATTACGCCCTGGCCTGTTTCCGCCAGTGGCTTCTCGACACCACCGAACGGGATCCAGACGCCCGCGCCCCGTCGCCAGCCTGAAACCACGACCATACGTTACAAAACAAAACGGGCCCCGATATGGGGCCCGATCATGACAGGCGATTTGCGGCCTCTCGGCCGGCGTGTTGCGGCGCTTCAGGGCGCCAGTTTGAATCCCAGGTCCACGCCCCACTTGTCCGTCTCGCGCAGCCATTTGGCGCCGCAATTCAGGCAGCGGAAATGGTCCTCGCGGCTTTCCTCGCGGCCCTTCTGAGTCGGGTTGGTGAATCCCTGATGCCCCAGGTGCGAGTGTGGTGCCACACCCGCCAACCCGGGGTTGATGCGTTGGCAAGCCAAGCACATAACGCTCATTGATGCTTCCCCACTAACTTGGTAACCAAATTGTAAGGGATTTCACCAATGTTTTTCTATTAAATCTGTCCCCCGTTAGACAAAAATTGTTAACGGCGCAATTAAACAACGGCCGGCAAGGCCGCCAGGCAGGTTGCCAGATGGTAAGGCGAGGTCGACGGCATGTCCGCCCGCGCCACCGCCCCGTCCCGGTCCAGGCATTCGTGCCAGCCGCCCGGGTGCAGGAAACGGGCGCGGAAGCCCGCCAGCGCCTGGTTCAAGGCCGGCAGGTCGCCCAGCACCGCCAGCACGCGCAGGTACTCGGTCTGCGCCCAGATCCGGCGGGTGTCATCCAGCACCGCGCCATGCTCGTCCAGCGCGGCCAGCACGCCGCCCGCATCCACCCCATGGCCGCGGGCCCAGTGCACCCCGCGCGGCAGCGACTCCGTCAGATCCAGCCCGTCGAACACCTCGGCCGATTCGCGCACCAGCGACAGCCATTCGAACTGATGGCCCGGCTCGATGCGGTTGCCCGGCTCGCCCTGCGGCAATTCGGCGATGCATTGCGTCGGCGCGCTCAGGAACACCTGGCTCATGACCTGAGCCAGGCCGCGCAGGCGAGTCGCGAACAACGCCGGTTCGGCCACCTGGGCCGCGGCCAGGTACGCCTCGGTCAGGTGCATCATCGGATTCTGCGCGGGGCCGCGCAGCGCCTCGCTCCAGTCCTGGCTCAGCACGGCGTGATAACGCCCGTCGGCCATCCTGAAGCGCGACTCGATGGTCTCGGCCGTGGCCAGCAGCAGCTTGCGCGCCTGCGCGTTGCGCGAGCGGCGGAAATACGCGGCGCAGGCGAACACGATGAAGGCATGGGTATACAGGTCCTGGGTCGGATCGAGCGGCCGGCCCTCGGCGTCCACGCTGTAGCGCCAGCCGCCATGCTCCTCGTCGCGGAACACGCGGCACAACGAGGCGAACAAGCGGTCGGCGTGCGCGCCCGCGGCGGCGCCCGGCGCGCCGGCGTAGACATACAGCTGGCGCGCGCAAGCCATGGCGCGATAGCGCTCGGCCGGCAGCGGCTCGCCAGTGGCGGCATCCAGGGATTCGAAAGGCAGACCCAGGGCGTCATTGAAGCCCCGCCCCATCCACATGGGCAGGATGACAGAGTCGAAATGCTCGTGAAAAGCCTTGATGTGCTCCGCCAGCGCGGAGTTGGTCTGTGCGGCAGTCATCTTGGAATGACGCAGGCCCGATGAGAGCCATTTGTTTTGAAGCAGCGACGATAACCGAAATTTCCGCCGCCATCTCTGGAACGCCATTCTGAGCGTCATGCGCACACAGACCGGTACAGCCGTTCAGCTTCCTTCAAGCGCGGATGCGCCTAGCGGAAGATGTTTTCCTCGACCCAGTTCTGCGCGAATATTTCCGCGCGATCGCGTGCTTCGTCCAACGAAGCGCAGTTGCCCAAGTGGGAAAACGCGGCATCCACCTCGGTGCCGCCCTCAGCCGTTACCGTCAGCAGTACGCCATATCCGCCGGTATCCATGGCCGCTGTGGAAACGTCGATCAGTACTTCCTGGTCACGATGCTGCATGTGCTACCTCCCAGTCGGTTACCTAAACGCGTGAACCACGCGTGACGTAGCGGGTGCAGAATTCCCGCGCAATGAATAGACCTGAATCCGTCACGCAAGTTCATCTTACC
Organism: Achromobacter sp. 2789STDY5608621; assembly: GCF_001299375.1. Taxonomy (NCBI): domain Bacteria; kingdom Pseudomonadati; phylum Pseudomonadota; class Betaproteobacteria; order Burkholderiales; family Alcaligenaceae; genus Achromobacter; species Achromobacter sp. 2789STDY5608621. The sequence goes on from NZ_CYTU01000004.1 coordinate 84,027, forward strand.
GGCGACATGCGGCTGGCGATACGTCCGGACGCTGCCAAATCGAACAAACCGTCTCAGGAGATTCCCGTAGCCCATCGGGATGAGCCGCCGCGCATACCGCGCCGCATGCAGACATTCGCAAGAAATGCACTAATTCGTGACGCGTAAACCGCCGTCACAAACCTGCAGTGGAAATCGGGATCAACGCAGATGGATGGCGCCGGGTTCTTCCATGCGCAGCGCCAGCTTGCCCTTTTCGGTGATCCGCCAGGCGCCGTCGGGGCCGGGATCGATACAGCGCAACGTCTGCAAGGCTTCGGCCACGTGCGCGGGCACGGTGGTCTGGACGGCGCCCGGTTCCGAATTATCGGCAACGATGCGCAGCCAATGTCCCAGTTCGCCTTTTTCGAAACGATGCAATGCCATGCGTGACTCTCAGTTCAATACTGCAACGATAGCACGCCGCCCTTACGACGGCCGCAGCGCCAGGGGACGCTTCACCCGCGCCGCCGCGGCCGACGCGGCCACGCTCAGCGCGATCAATCCCAGGCCCAGCGTCAGGTCCGGCGAGAGGCGCTCATGGAACACCAGCGACGACACGATCAGGCCGATGACCGGCACGCACAGCATCGCGATCGAGGTCGCCACCGGCGGCAGTTTCTGCGTCATGCCCAGCACCACGATGAAGGTCAGCGCCGTGGCCAGCGGACCGGTATACAGGATCACCGGCCAGGCGTCGGGCACCGCCAGGAATGCCGGCGCGCCGTCGCGCAGCCAGGCCAGCGCGACCAGCGGCACGGTGGCGATCGCGGTCTGCCACGGAATCATGTCGGCGCCCAGGCGCACGTGGCGATTGCCGCGCAGCTGGATGATGTTGCAGGCCCAGGCGAACGAGGCGCCCAGCAGCATCACCAGGCCGATGACGGTATGCGCCTGCCACGGGCTGAAGGCCGGCGCCACGATCACGCCGATGCCCGCGTAGCTGAGCGCGGTGGCCAGCCACTGCGCCGGCGACAGCCGTTCCTTGAGCACCAGCGACGACAGCGGAATGACCCAGATCGACGTGGCGTAGGCGATCACCGACGCGCGACCCGGCGCCACGTACTGCAACGCCCACAACGCCAGCGCGGTGAACGCCCCCATCTGCAAGAGGGCCACGCCCGCCACCAGCGGCCATTCCTGGCGCGTCGGCAACCGCAACCGTCCCAGCAAGCCCAGCACCACCGCGCTGATCAACGCGGCCGAGCCGAACCGGCTGGCCGCCAGCCACAACGGGCTCATGTGCGCCAGGCCCAGCTTCATGACGGGCCAATTGCCGCCCCAGATCATGACCGCCCCGGCCAGGGGCAAGAACTTGCGCAACGTACTCTGCTGACTCATTGCTACCGCGTCTACCGCTTGAATATTCCGTGCTTTGGCCAATTCGCCAAAGAAAGAAACAGTCTATAGGGTAAACCCCAGCATATTTCACCTCAATTTGCCGCCATACCATGCATACTCAGCACAAGTGCATGGTTCTCTCCACAATTACAGGTCGCTTATGCCGGATATCAACCTGGATGCCACCGACATCCGTATCCTCAACGAACTCCAGCGCGACGCGCGCCTCACCAATGTCGAGCTGGCCGCGCGCGTGAATCTGTCGGCCTCGCCCTGCCTGGCGCGGGTGCGGCGGCTGGAAACCGAAGGCCTGATCGACCGCCGCGTCACGCTGCTGAACGCCCGCAAGCTCGGCCTGAAGGTCAACGTGTTCATCCAGATCTCGCTGGACAAGCAGCGCAAGGCCGCGCTCGACGTGTTCGAACGCGAAATCGCCGTGCTGCCGGAAATCATGGAGTGCTATCTGATGTCGGGCGACGCCGACTACCTGATCCGCGCTCTGGTGCCCGACGTCGATGCGCTCGAACGGCTGATCGTCGAACACATCACGCGCATTCCCGGCGTGGCCAGCATCCGCTCCAGCTTCGCCCTCAAGCAGGTGCTCTACACCACGGCGGTGCCGCTCGGTTGATGGCGCTTGCGGGATCGCGCCGGCCAGCCCAAAATGAAAACGTCCGCCGCCGGTTCCGGCCGGCGCCGGCGTCCCTCCATCGCTTAGCAAGGAGCACACCATGCCTGAAACCGAATGGTTCCCCGGCAGCACGCTACCCGATCGTCAGGGCTACTTCGAAGTGGCGTTCGACACCGGCGAAACCGAAATCACGCGCTACGGCATCCTGGGTTGGGAACCCGCCGAGGAACGCGGCCGCATCCTGCGGTGGCGCGGCCTGGATCCGAAGATCGAAGCCGCCGAAATCGAACGCGAGAGCGCGGTGCGCAATCACGGCGACGACATCCTGCGCTGACGCGCCAACCCGGACAAAAAAACGCCGCGGCTCGCACCGCGGCGTTTTTCATTGCGCCAGGCATCGGCAAGACCCGGGACGCGATGGCCCGGGTCCGGATGATCCCTACATATCGATCTTCGCGATCTTGGTGCCTTCCAGCGACACGCCCGCCATCAGGCCGCCGTTGTTGAGCACGAAGCCCACCACCGGCTGCTGCGCGGTGTTGGTGTCGATGCGGCCGTTGGCGCCGATGTTCACCACCGCCACCGTGGCGTCAGCGCCCACCGTCCAGCCATTGCTGTTGCGGAACTTGTTCAGGGCCTCGTCCGTCATGAACAGCACGAACATCGCCTTGGACTGCGCGCCCGCCTGGAAGCCGATCGAGCCGGCCGTGGTGCTGTAGTAGCCGGCATTGGCGCCGTTCACCCGCAGCACGCCCTTGCCGTGTTCAGCACCGATGAAGAAGCTGCCGCTGAGCACATCGGGGAAGATCAGCACGCCCTTGGCGCGCGCCACCAGCTCCTTGGATTGAGGCGAGGCTTGATAGAGCTTGCCCAGCGAGGCGTTGGCCGCGCTATTGATGGACTGCCGCTGCTCTGACGCCGAGGCGCTCGATTGCGGCGACGTGGTGGTGCAACCGGCAAACAACAAGCCGGCCACGCCGATTGTCGCGGCGGCCATGCCGGCGCGGCGGAAAAGAGGAAAAGTGTCGAACATGGAACTCTCCTTTTTTGTTGTCATCCGTTATCCACTGTACCGGGACGCGGCCGCCGCGCAAGGCACATGATGTGATAAACGAAACAAAACCTACATCACGCCCGACCCGGCTTTCGCGCCGGGCGCCACGCGCGATGCAATCCAGCGCATTTCCGGCCTGCCGCCGGCGGCAACATTTGGTATGGCCGGCCGCGTCTCGATACCTGGCTGCAAGCGAATCGACATCCCGTCGCGATACTCGCATTTTTCAGAGAATGCCGTAGCGCGGCTCGCCCGTCGCCGGGTCGACCGACACGATGCCGGACAACACCAGTTCAGCGTGCCGCCGGGCAACGCCGGCATCCACGAAGGTCACGAAACGCGGCAGGGACCAACGCTGCTGGAAGTGCGCCTCGCCGGGCCGCGACACGCTGATTTCTATCGCCAGCACCCCGGCATCGAGACTGACCACTTCACACATCACTTCGAAGCCGTCGATGTGACGTTGCGGCCACGGGTTCATTCCTGTGCTCCTGAATCTGCTCTACCCGGCCGCAATATAAAAAAAATAATTTGGCTTGAAAAGCCTTGTTTTCAAGGGGTTATGGCGTACTAGATGGACTGGTGCGAAGGCACCTGGACAAACACGAAAACCCCGTGAATTCGGGGTGATTCCAGGCATTTCAGGACTTGCGCGCAAACCGGCGCGCGGCACGCGATGCGCGGCGCGTCAGCGCGCCGGCGGATGAATCCACTGCGAATCCCACAAGGCCTCGCCGCGCTCCAGCGTCGCGGCCAGTTCCTTTTTACGGCGCAGCGCCACCGCGGCCAGCAACGCATTGCAGATCGACAGCGCCGCCACATGGGAATCGAACGGCGATGCGCTCGACGTGCGAGCCAGCAGCACGTGGTGTGCCTGCGCGGCCGCGGGCGCGGCCGCGGAATCGGTGATCAGCACCACCTTGCCGCCGCGCTCGCGGAACACCTTGACGGCATTGGCCGCCGCCACCGAATAGCGCCGGAAGGTGAACGCCAGCAGCACGTCGTGCGGTTGCAGCCAGAGCAACTGGTCTTCCAGGAACAACGGCCCCGACGCCGCCATCGCCTTGACGTCGGGCAGGCACAGGTTGAGATACAGCGCCATGTGATTGGCCAGCGGCGCCGCCTGGCGCAGGCCCAGCACGTGCACGCGCGCGCGGCGCTGCGTCAGCAGCCGCACCGCCGCCTCGAACGCCGCCACGTCGATCGCGGCAAAGGTCGTCTCCAGGTTGTGCTGGTCGTGCAGCAGCGCATTGCGCAGGCAGGCCTGCGCCGAGGGATTGTCGACGCTGACGGCGTCGGCGCGCTCGCCCGGCGAGGCCAGCAGCGCCGTGAGTTCGGCGCGCGCCTGCATCTGCGCCTGGGCATAGCTGTCGTAGCCGAGCTTGGCCAGCAGGCGCACCACGGTCGACGCGCTGGTGCCGACCCGGCGCGCCAATGCCGTCGCGGATTCGAGCAGGCCCTGCGGGTAGCGCGCCTGCATGTCCTCGACCAGGCGCTGTTCGGTCTTGGTCAGTTTCCGGTCGTAGGCGGCGATGCGTTGATGCAGATTCATGATGGCAAGGTCCCAGGGCCGGTTCACACCCAAGGCAGCCTCGCGCGGGCCCTAGGTGATAACCCCAAATTCAACAACGTTCATTGCAGACTATATTTCGTTCTGCAACGCCCGTTGCAGAATAGACCGAACTGTCCGTCACCACAAGAGAGCGTCATGAAGCACCCCTCCGAGGCCGCATCGCCCGCCCGCCGCAATCTGCTCATCGCGGGCATGGCCGCCGCCCTGCTGCCGCTGTCCGCGCGCGCCGACGCCTATCCGTCGCGCCCCATCTCCCTGGTCGTGCCGTTCCCGGCCGGCGGCTCGGTCGACCTGGTCGGCCGCCTCTACGCCGAAGTGCTGGGCAAGATCCTGGGCGTGACCGTGGTGGTCGAGAACCGCGACGGCGCTGGCGGCGCGATCGGCAGCCAGCGCGTGGCGCGCGCCAAACCCGATGGCTACACCCTGGTCGCGTCGTCGCAAAGCTCGCATCTGGCCAACCCGCTGATGCATCCCAACCTGGGCTATGACCCGATCAAGGATTTCACTTCCATCTCGCAGCTGGCGCGCACGCCCAACGTGCTGGTCACCAGCGCCGCCCTGCCCGTCAAGGACTTCGCGGAATTCGTCGCCTACCTGAAGGCGCATCCGGACGATGTCCACTTCGCCACCGCCGGGGTCGGCAGCATGGGCCAGTTGAACGCCGAGCTGCTCAAGCACACCCTGCAACTGCGCGCGGTGCACGTGCCCTACCGCGGCGGCGCGCCGCTGCTGAATGCGTTGCTGGCCAACGAGGCCCAGTTCGCGCTGGACAACCTCGCGCCCTTCCTGCCGCACATCCAGAGCGGCAAAATGCGCGCGCTGGCCGTGGCCGCGCCCACGCGCCAGGAAGCCTTGCCCGACATTCCCACCTTCGCCGAGCTCGGCTATCCGGTGCTGAACGCGATGTCGTGGATCGGCCTCGCCGCTCCGGCCGGCACCCCGCCCGAGATCACCCGGAAACTGCTGGACGCGGTGCAGACCGCCGCGCGCCAGGACGGCACCGTGCAGTCCCTGGAAAAGAGCGGCGCGCTGCCGCCCGAACTGCAGACGCCCCAACAATTCACCGACATGATGTCGCAGCGCCTGGCCTTGTATAAAGACCTGATCGACCGCGCCGGCATCCGTCCGGAATAGGAACCCCCACATGACCCACCCCGCTTTCGCCCCCGACACCGCGCCGCTCGAAGTCCTGCCGCGCGATCTTTCCGCCTATCGCCAGGGCAACACCGGCATCGACTACGTGCACCGCTTCGAATCCGGCAAGCCCGGTCCGCACGTGCTGGTCAACGCCCTGACGCACGGCAACGAGATCTGCGGCATGGTGGCGGCCACGCACCTGCTCGATACGGGCGTGCGCCCCAAGATCGGCACGCTCACCGTCAGCTTCGCCAACATGGAGGCCTACAACGCCTTCGACATCGACAACCCCTACGAAAACCGCCAGCTGGTCCACAACCTGAACCGCATCTGGTCGCCCGAATGGCTCGACGGCAGCGAGCAGAGCCCGGAACTGCGGCGCGCGCGCGAACTGCGGCCGGTGCTGGACGCGGCCGACTACGTGCTCGATATCCATTCGACGCGGGCGCCGGTGCAGCCATTCTGGGTCTATCCCGAGATGGACCGCAACACCGCGCTGGCCGCCGCCGTCGGCGCCCCCGCGGTGCAACTGGTGATGCCGGCCGGCCGCTTCCCCGGCACCGGCGTGCTGAACTACGGCCGCCATGGCGATCCCGCCTCGAACAGCGGCGGCGCGCTGGTGGTCGAATGCGGCCAGCACTTCGCGCAATCGGCCGCAACGCTCGCCACCGACGTCACGCTGCGCTTCCTGGCGCACCTGGGCCTGATCGACGCCCCGGCCAACAGCGCGCCGGCGGCGCCCGCGCAGCCGTTCCGGCTGCTCGAGGTGCACATGGTCAAGTCCGAGGACTTCACCTTCACGCGGCCGCTGCTGGGCTTCGAGGTCTTCAACCAGGGCGAGCTCATCGCCATCAACGCCGGCGAGGAAATCCGCTCGCCTTGCGACAACTGCACCATCTTCATGCCGACCCGCATGCCCATCGTCGGCCGGGAAGCGGTGTACCTGACCGAGCCGATGTAAATGTGGGAGCCCCATCCCTGGGACCTGGACGACGCCGCCGCTGACATCCAGCGGCAGGGTTTCCATGTCCGCGGGATGGTGGCCGTCGGCTGGCAAAGCATCCCGTTCGGCGACCTGCCGGCCGAGGGACTGTTCGGCCTGACCGCGGATCAACTGCGCTCGGCCGAAGCCGTCTGCCATGCCGCCGTGCAGGACGAGCATTGGGTGCTGACCCAACGGCTCTGGCATGGCTTTCCCGATCCGCCCGAATGGGGACTGTGGACCCGACCGCGGGACGCGGCCGGACAACCCTGGACATCCTGGGGCCAGTTCGCCCATCTTCCGCCGGCGTGGCGCCTGCCGCCCGGCGTCGACTGAGCGCGCGGGGCGACGGGCTCTACGCCTCGGGGAACGCCGGCTCGGCGCCCGCCTCCTCCAGCAGGTCCGCCACGTCCTGCGCGCCCTTTTCGATGGCCCAGGCCCAGGCGTTCCAGCCTTCCTCGTCGCGGCGGTCGGCCTCGGCGCCATGCGCCAGCAGCAACGCGGCGATGGCGGCATTGCCGCGCGCCGCGGCCGCCATCAAGGGCGTGCCGCCATCGTCGGACGCGGCGTCCACGTGCGCCCCCGCCTCGAGCAGCACGGCCACCAGCTCCAGGCGCTCCCAGCCCGCGGCCTGATGCAATGCGGTCAATCCATGTCCCGCCCGGCAGGCCGTGTCCGCACCCTGCGCCAGCAGCAGGCGCGCCGCCTCGGCCGCGCCGGCGGTCGCCGCGCAGAACAGCGGCGTGGCGCCGAACGCATTGCGCGCGTCCACCGTCGCGCCAAGCGCCAGCGCCTGCGCCACGCCCGGTGCGTCGCCGGCCGTCGCCGCTTCCAGCAATTGTTCGTCTGGTGTCGTCATGAAAACCCGTTATCGGAAAAGAATCGAAGGCGCTCATTAGACACCGCCCGGCTCACAGATCGGGAATCAGGCGCTTGCCCAGGCTGATCACCTCGTCCTGCTGGAACCCCAGGCTGGCATAGAAGTCCTTGACCGCCAGGTTGCCGGAACGGATCAGCAGGTTGATCTTGGGGCAGCCCATCTCCAGGAACTTGCGTTCCAGCGCCCGCATCAACGCCGACGCATAGCCGCGGCGCTGATGCGCCGGCGACACCGCCAGGTAATTGACCCAGCCGCGATGGCCGTCATAGCCGCCCATCAGGGTGCCGACGATGGCGCCGTCCGCCTCGCCCACCAGGAACAGGTCGGACTGCACGGTCAGCTTGCGCGCCACGTCCTTGCGCGGATCGTTCCAGGGGCGCGTCAGCCCGCAGTCGGTCCACAGCTGGATGATGGCGGCTTCGTCCGCCGGATGAAAAGACCGGATGGCCAGTTCGGGATGCTTCATGCTTCGTTCCTCTTGAAGGAAAAACGAAGGCCGGGCGCTACGCCTCGATGGCTGGAAAGCAAAGCGCGCATGCCGCGCAAACAAAAAGGCCACGAGGGGTATCGTGGCCTTCTGGAGGGAACACCGGGGATCCGGCGTTCGAACACGGCTTGCCACTCAACGCAGGCGTCGAGTGATTCGTCGGTTGTCTGCCCGGGCCGGCGCGGCCGGCGGGGCGATGAGAATGCGGTTCATGGCGGGCAGCATACACGACCCCGACCCGCCGCGACAAGCGGCCGCTCAGGCCGTGGCGGGCGCCGGCAGCGAGCCTTCCATCACCACCACCGCCTGCCCCGCCACCCCGGCCCATACACCGTCCGCGCGGACCTCGGCATGCGCCAGCAGCAGGCTGGCCCGGCCCATGTCGACGCCCTGCGCCACCCGCAGGCGCAACTCACCCGCGCCGCGCAGGGCCGCCCGCAATGCCGTGGCGGCGCCGGTCGCGCTGCCGGTGGCGGGATCCTCGGTCATGCGGCCGGTGAACATGCGCGCCTGGATGTCGATCGGTCCCAGCGGCGTCTCGGCGCCGCAATCGGTGGTGTAGGCGTAGATGGACCGGGCGCCGTCCAGCGGCAGCAATGCGGCATAGCCCGCCGGATCCGGCCGCGCGCGGCGCAGCGCATCGCGGCTGGCCAGTTGCACCACCAGGAAGATCAGGCCCACCGACACCACCTGCGGCGCATGCTCGGACAGCAGGATATCGCCGGGCGCCAGGCTCAAGGCGCGCGCCGCGGCCTCGGCCGTCACCTGGCTGGCGCGCGTCAACGGCTGCGGCGCGGCCAGTTCGGCGCCCAGCAGGCGGCCGTCCTCGCCATACCGCAGGTCGATGCGCACCAGGCCCGCCTCCTCCTCGAACACGAAGCGCGCCGGCGCCGGCTGGCCGGCCGCGATCATCTCGCGCGCCAGCACCACCGCCGTGCCCACGTTCGGGTGGCCGGCGAATGGCACCTCGCGGTCGGGCGTGAAGATGCGCACCCAGGCCGTGTGCGCGGCATCGCGCGCCGGCAGCACGAAGCTGGTTTCGGAATAATTGAATTCGCGGGCGATGCGCTGCATCTGCCCGGTGTCGAGGCCCTCGGCCTCCAGCACCACCGCCAGCGGATTGCCCTGGTAGGCATGTTCGGTGAAGACATCGGCGGTGACGTAGCGGTAGCGCATGCGGGTTCCTTCAAAGGGATGGCGGACGCGGAAAATTATCCGCGCCGCCCGCCTTGCGCGACAGACACAGAGCCGCCGAAATCCGGGCATAACAGGCGCGCGGCCGGACCGGGCCGGCCACGCGCCGCGCAGCGCTCAGTCGAACACGGGGCGGAAGAAACTGCGCTCGTAGCTCAGGATGCAGCGCGTGTCCTCGGCGTACTTGAACGCCGCCTGGCATTGCGCGTCCTGCATCGACTGCTGGCGATAGCGCTCGTACTCGGCCAGGCTGGGGAACGTGAACAAGGCCAGCGCGATATTGTTGGCGCCCTCGGACGGCAGAAAATAGCCATGGTGCGTGCCGCCGAACTTCTCCACCAGCGGAATCCACATCTTGCCGTAGGCTTCGAATTCCTTGAGGCGGCTGGGGTCGATGACGTAACGCAGATAGCAGGTAACCATGAAGACTCCATGAGGGTGGAAGGGAAAGCGGATGTCGATCCGGCGCCGGGGCCTGCACTCCCTCCAGAAGGGCGCGCAGGCCCTAGGCAGTGCGGCGACGGCCTGGGACAATCCCACAACCCGCCCCGCGCGTCAACGCGGTCCGCCCCTCGCATCCCCGCTGTCCGCCCCATGAACCTGATATCGCACGTGGAAATCCCCGCCGCCAACCTCGAGCGCGCCATGCATTTCTATGGCGAAGTCTTCGGCATCGCGTTCGACGGCATCGTCGACCTGCACGACAGCAGGATGGCCTATTTCCCGTTCCAGGAAGGCCGCGACGGCGCCAGCGGCGCCCTGGCCGAAGGCCCCGTCTACCTGCCGACCGAGGCCGGCGCCGTGGTCTACTTCGCCGTGCCCGACATCGACGCGGCGCTGCGCCGCGCCGCCGCCCTCGGCGGCGCCATATTGTTCCCCAAGACCCCGGCGGGCGATTGGCAGGTGGCCGAGATCCGCGACAGCGAAGGCAACCGCATCGCGCTGCAGGCCAGGATCGCCGCCGCCCCGCCCAAAGCGGCCGGATTGGGTTAAAACTACCGCTTTGTGCCCGGCCCCGTCGCGACACATCCCGCCCATCCGGAGACGCCTCGTTGGCTTACTTTCTCACCCAGGTCCTGGAACCGCGCCTGTGGATCCTGACCCTCGCCGTGCTGCTGGCGCTGCGCTGCGTGCCGCTGCGCGGCTGGCGCGGCATCGCCGCCACCGGCTTCACCGCCGGCATGGTGTTCGACACCATCCAGTTCCGCGTCGGCCCGCCGCGGCTGTGGGACAACATGGTGCTGGACTCGATGCTGGCGGCGCTGTGCATCGCCGTGGTCCTGCAACTCGCGCTGTCGGCGGCCGCCAGGCTGCGGGCGCGCAGCTGATCCAGACCCGGACGTTCCACACCCTCAATCGAAGCGCGGACATCCCACCCCGGCAAGGAGCGCGACATGGAACCCCAGGACAGCGATGACGGCGCGACGCGACCGCCAGCCATCATCGCACCCCGGCAAGCCATCCTGGACACGATCCTGCGCGGCGTGCGGGCCCAGGAGATTCCCGCCGCCACCGATTGGCCCGCCGCCAGACTGCACTTTCCCGACAACGACGGACAATGGAAATTCTCCGCCGTGCTGGTCGCCATCGTGCCGCGCAGCGACCCCACGATCCTGCTCACGCGGCGCGCATCGGGCCTGAAGGAATACTCCTCCCACGTCAGCTTTCCCGGCGGACGGCCCGAGGACATCGATGGCAGCGTCGGCGCCACCGCCCTGCGCGAGGCCTGCGAAGAGATCCTGCTCGATCCCGGCGCCGTCGAGCTGGTGGGCTGCCTGCCGCTGCACAAGACGCGCAAGCGCAATCACGCCATCTTCCCCGTCATCGGCCTGGCCTCGCCCGCCGCCGCGTGGCAGGCGTCGCCCGCCGAGGTCGACGAGATCTTCGAGTTCCCCTTCTCGGCGCTGCTGGACCCGGACCTGCCAAGGCAATACGCGGACGGCGAGCGCGCCGGCGCCTGGTACTGGGCCGGACAACAGCACGACATCTGGGGCGTCACCGCTCTCATCCTGAAATCGCTGGCGGCCCTGGCATCCTGTCCGGCCGGCGCGCCCGCCTCACCCTCACGCTAGCCCCGCCGCCACCGACATGACCCATGACGCCGATGATGCAGGCTTCGAGCTCCCCAGGCGCTATTTCGCCGCGGCCGCCATCCTGATCGGCGTATTCATGTCGGCGCTGGACAGCTCCATCGTCAACATCGCCCTGCCGACCATCGCCACCGATCTCGACGTCAGCGCGGCCGCCGTCATCTGGGTGGCGAACGGCTACCAGGTGGCCAGCGCGGCCACCATGCTCATCTGCGCATCGCTCGGCTCCAGGATCGGCGAACGGCGCTTCTACACGCTCGGACTGGTGCTGTTCACGCTCGCATCGCTCGGCTGCGCACTGGCGTCCAGCTTCCACGCGCTGGTGGCGCTGCGCGTGCTCCAGGGCATCAGCTACGCCGTGCTCATCAGCGTCGGCTACGGCCTGTACCGGGTCATCTTCCCGGCCGCCTCACTGGGCACCGTGTTCGGCCTGAATGCCCTGGTATTCGCCGTCGGCACGGCGCTCGGCCCGACACTGGGCGGGCTCATCGTCTCCTATGCCTCCTGGCCCTGGCTGTTCTACATCAACCTGCCGCTCGGCCTGGCCGCGATCGCCTGCTGCTACCACGCGCTGGGCCGGGACACGTACCGGGAACGCGGCTTCGACCTGCCCGGCGCGATCACCTCCGCCGCCGGATTCGGCCTGCTGGCGCTGGCCGTCGACCAGATCGGCCGCTGGGATAACCGCACCGTGCTGCTGCTCGCTGGCGCAGCGCTGGCGCTGATCGCCCTGTTCGCCTTCGGCCAGACCCGTGCGCGGCATCCGCTGCTGCCCCTGGACATCTTCAAGTCGCGCCGCTACTCCTTCGCGGTGCTGACGTCCCTGACCATGTTCATCTCGCAAGGCATCGCGCTGGTCGCGCTGCCGTTCGTGCTGCAGGACGCCTACGGCTACACCGCCCTGCAATCCGCGCTGGTCTTCACGCCGTGGCCCATCGCGGTCGCCGTCTGCGCGCCGTTCGCCGGGAGGCTCGCGAACCGCCTCAACGCCACGCAGGTCTCCAGCATCGGCGTCTTCACCTTCTGCCTGGGACTCGGCTCACTCGTGCTGCTGCCCGCCGATCCGGGCACCGGCGATTTCCTGTGGCGCGTGGCGCTGTGCGGGATGGGCTACGGCTTCTTCCTGCCGCCCAACAACAAGGAGATGTTCGCCAACGCCGCCAGGAACCGCACCGCCACCGCCTCCGGCGTCCTGTCGACCGCGCGCACCACGGGCCAATCGCTGGGCGCGGCGCTGGTGGCCGTGGTGATCGCCCTGGTCGGCAAGGAAGCCGGCGCCTCCTCGGGGCATTTCTCGCGCTACGTCTTCGCCCTGGCCTGCGGCATCGCCGCCCTGTCGTTCTTCGCCAGCCTGGCGCGCGTGTACCGCCAGCGCGGCCAGGCGCCGCTGTGAGCGGCGTCGCCGATGGCGGATGCAAGCTGAAAAGGCGGAACGCTGAAAAGGCGGAACGCTGAAAAGGCGGAACGCTGAAAGGGCGGAACGCTGAAAGGGCGGAACGCTCGATAGGCTGAGCGTTCACGGCGGGGTTGAGCATGATGAGGATGGCGTGACCATCACCTTCACTCGTATTGCCCGGCCGCGTTACATCCTGAGCGCCCTCGCGCAAACGTCATTACATTCGCCGCTCAATTCCCCACTATTCATGACCGGCCCGCGGCGCAGAATCCAGGCATTGCGACGCGGCCCCGCCCGCAGCGCCAATCCCTCGCCGACGAATCCCATGAAGTGGTTGCTGATTTCCCTGCTCTGCCTGCCCTGTACGGGCTGCGGCCTCGCCGCCGCGCCCTGCCGCGTCACGTCCGCGGTCATCAAGATCGTGCCGGTGGTGGGCGGCGTCGCCGCCGCGCCGACCGATGCCTGCGCGGAAGTGATCGACTGATCGCGCATGCACGCCACTAGCAGGATTAGGCTACTCGTTTGAGTCTGCGAAGTTTCCAAGGCATGACGATCTGCTGCTGAATGCGGGAACGGACACGATCCATGATGCTGGCAGACTTGCTGGTATTCGCAAAGCCACGGTAGCGGTCGCGTGCCGCGCTATCGTAATTCTGTACCAGGCGAGTCGATATGTCCCGCTGCCGGATGGCTTCAAGCCGCGCAACCGGTAAGTCCGGGAATGGTTCGATGGGCGACATGTAGAGCGAAGCAGCATACTCAAATTGCAGAATGCAGCGATATCCACCCGTTACCGGCAACCCCTTGTGTACTGCGCTGGTATCGCCAAAGATGATCGTACCTGCTGGTCCCGTCACGGACTTCAGACGGTTCGCATCGAAGTACTTGAGCACCTCATCATCAGTCAGTCGTGTCGAGAACGGTACGCCGCGGGTGAAGAGTTCGTCAATATGGCTGCCGTCCACGTAGCAATGGGGCCCGTTATCGGCACCGACATCCGTGAGATATATGAAGACCTTGAGAAACTTGGTGAACTCCTTGTCCTGATGATAGAGCTGTGCGCTGGAAGACAGCTGGCTCTTGTCGCCTTTTCCCGCGAAAGATAGCCAGGTATTGGTCTGCACATGCACTGGCGTGCAGCCGAAATATTGAGTCACCATCGCCAGAATATAAGGGTCGAAGGCAAGACTGCCCAGCAATTCACTATGTGTTGCCTGGTCCAGATCCCTGAGCCAGAAGGTGCCACTTTCCAGACGTTCCCCGCTAGCGCCGAGCGCATACAACTCCTCGCCACTGCGCAGCGTAGCGCCGGGCCTCTTCTCATAGAAACTAAATTTGCCAATCTCGTCTCTGACTGCTGCCAGCGTGGATACCGGCAGTTTTCTATCGGCAACGAGGTAGCCGTGCGTACGCAGCGTTTTTACCGCTTCGGCAAGCGTTCCCAATTCGCCAAAGATCGGCGACAACTCGGGCAATTCAGGCATCGGATAACGAAGCGCCAGTATCCTGGCGACCAACTCGTTCAACCCGTGATTGAACTGGTAGAAATCCATCTCGGACTTATCGCGCAAGAGAAATCCATCCCCTCCCTCGATTTCGTAATGCAAGAAATTGGCCAACGCCCGTTGCTGCGCGGTGTTCAGTTTCTGGCACTCGTCGGCGATGTCATGAGGAACTGGGAAAGCATCAAGCAACGCTTTTAATTTCTGGTTCATGGTTCTAGACGATAGGCGGTAAAAGGGCACGCGGATCGAGCCGGCACGAAGTTGAAGCCATTCCATCGTTTCAGAGAAAGAACAGCGCAAACAACACGCCTGGAGCCTGCACCGATATTAACGCGCCTACGTCCAACCTGCCGATCCAGCAACCTCTTACAAGATCAACACGCCAATTCCGCCCTCTGCCCGAGCCCTACCCAGAGCTTCTTCGGCTCTCGTCCAGCAACAGCCAGTCTTCTTTTTCGCGGACAAGATCGCCAACACCGTCAGCGCCCGACGGTCTTGGAACATGGACAAGCAAGGAGAAACGTGTGCGGTTGTCTGACGGTTTTCTGAAGTTTTTCTGACGGTTGAAACCAATCCTTGCCGGGGCCCGTTCTGCCTTCTCAAACCGAAGAACTGGTGGCTATACTCGCGCACCCGATGCGCACCAACTGAGGCCACCAAATGCTAAAAAGCATCTGCCGCATTGCTCCCGCCGTCATCCTGCCGCTCACGCTGTCCGCCTGCATGGGCCTGTCCGTCTACTCGCCCACGCGCAACAAGCTCGATGCGCAGGTCGGCAAGAACATCAATGAAATGCTGCCCGCCTGGCCGCCCGAGACCGGCGCCAAGCCGTTCGTGAACAAGGTCGATGACCAGACCACGAGCTACACGTATGTGTATGGCTACCATCCGGGCCACTACGAAGGCCGCGGCTATTCCACCAACGGCCCGATGGGCACGACGTATGGGTCCTACAGCGCCTACGTGCCCGAATACACCGACTGCGCGGTGATCTTCTACACCGACAAGGCCGGCACCGTGCTGCGCTACGACATGAAGACGAATGGGAAGATCAGCTACAACTCGTGCGGGGAGTACATCAGCGGGTTCAGGTTCTGAGCTGAAGACGCCATCGGCACATCGCATGCGATGTGCGCCCGGAAGATGTGCGCCCGGAAATGAGAAAGGGGGTTAGTGATTTTCATCACTAACCCCCTTAGGGTATTGCTGGTCGGGACGGCGGGATTCGAACTCGCGACCCCTTGCACCCCATGCAAGTGCGCTACCAGGCTGCGCTACGCCCCGAAAGAAAAAGAGTATAGCAGACCTAAAAATTGTTTGCACGCATTGGTGCAAAAAAAGTGCCGAATACTCAAAAAAATTTGCGTGCCCCGCGTGATGCCTGCACCGCTTTCATGCAAGGCTCGCGCATGGCACGCAAGGTACTGAATGTTGAACTGCGCTTGAACCGTGCGCCGCTCAGGCCGCGGCGCTGGCGCTCACCGCGTTGCCGCCGGCTGCCGGCGCCGGCGAGCCCAGGGCTTCGCTCAGCATCGTCGACACATTGCCCAGCTCGTTGCGCAGGGCTTGCATCTCGGCGCCAGTCAGGCGCACCGCGGCGTCCTGGTCGTGCGGCGTGTCGCGCGCATCGCCCAGGCGGTTGCGCGCGCCGCTGATGGTGAAGCCTTGCTCGTACAGCAGCGAACGGATGCGGCGGATCAGCAGCACTTCGTGATGCTGGTAGTAGCGACGATTGCCGCGCCGCTTGACCGGCTTGAGCTGCGTGAACTCCTGTTCCCAGTACCGCAGCACGTGCGGCTTGACGCCGCACAGCTCGCTGACCTCACCGATGGTGAAGTAACGCTTGGCGGGAATGGGCGGTAAGGTAACGGTGGATTCGGTACGTGTCATAAGAGAATTCTATGCCGCGATGCGTCGAGTGCCGATAACAATTACCGACAAAGCGTATCACTCCTCGGCATCTGGCGCTGCGGGAGTGGCCTGCTCCACCACGCTCTTGAGTTTCTGACTCGCGTGGAACGTGACCACGCGGCGTGCGGCGATGGGGATGGTCTCGCCGGTCTTGGGGTTGCGCCCCGGACGCGGCGGCTTGTCGCGCACCTGGAAATTTCCGAAGCCCGAAAGCTTGACGGAGTCTCCGCGCGCCAAGGCATCGCGGATTTCCTCGAAGAACGTATCGACGATGTCCTTGGCTTCGCGCTTGTTCAGGCCGACCCGCTCAAAGAGCAGCTCGGCCAGCTCGGCCTTGGTCAGGGTACGCGGCTCGGCAAGCATACTGTTCCCCATGGTTCAAGCGCGCTGGCGCGCGCCGTGGGCACTGACCAAAGCGTCTTTGATGCGCGCCAGGCAATCGGCCACCCGGGCTTCGTCCAGTGTGACCTCAGTGTCCTGTAGCCAGAAACGGAACGCAAGACTTTTCTCGGCCACGGGCTGGTCGCCCTGGACCTTTTCGCGCCAGACGTCGAACAGGCGCACGTCCTGCACCACGGCCAGCTGCGGATCGGCCTTGACCGTCGCCGCCACCGTGTCCAGCATGGATTGCGCGGTCACGGGCGCATCGACCCACAGGGCCAGGTCGCGCACCACCACCGGCTGGCGCGACAGCTCGCGCACCTGCGGCAGCTCGCCTTCGGACAGGGCATCCACGTCCAGCTCGAACACCACCGGCGCGTGCGCCAGGTCGGCCTGCTGCGCCCAGCGCGGGTGCAGTTCACCGATCCAGCCGACCTGCTTGCCGTCCAGCGTGACACGGGCGCTGCGGCCCGGGTGCAGCGCGGGATGGGCCGCGGCTTCGAAGCGCAGACGGGCGCCACGGGCGCCGAACAGCGCCTCGACGTCCATCTTCACGTCGTAGAAATCGACCTGGCGCGCGGGCGCGCCCCACTGCTCTTCCACCGACGGGCCCCAGGCGGCGCCGGCCAGCTTGAGCGGCTGGCGCACGCCGGCGACTTCCAGCGGACCGTCCTGGGCGGCGTCGTCGCGCGCGAACACGCGGCCCAGTTCGAACAGGCGCACGCGCGTCTGCTTGCGGTTGGCGTTGTGGCGGATGTTGGCCACCAGGCCGGCGATCAGGCTCGACCGCATCACCGACAGGTGGCTGGCGATCGGGTTGACCAGCTTGACCGGCGTGTCGTTGCCGGCGTAGTCGCGTTCCCACTCGGCTTCGACGAAGCTGTAGTTGACGACTTCCTGGTAGTCCTGCGCGGCGGCCAGGCGGCGCAGCGCGTGCGGGCCGCGGCGCACTTCGGGCTGCGAGAACATCTTGGCGCGCGCCATCGGCGGCACCGTGGGAATGTTCTCGAAGCCGTAGATGCGGGCCACTTCCTCGATCAGGTCTTCCTCGATTTCGAGGTCGAAGCGGTACGACGGCGGCGTGACGATGAAGTCTTCGCCGTCGAGCGTGAATTCCAGGCCCAGGCTGCCGAAGATCCTGGCGACCTCGGCTTGCGTGACGGGCACGCCCAGCACGCGGTGGCAGCGCGCCAGGCGCATGCGCACCGGCTCGCGCTTGGGCAGGTTGACGATCTGGTCGTCCAGCGGACCGACCTGGCCGCCGCAGATGTCGACGATCAGGCGCGTGATGAATTCGATGTGCTGCGGGATCGTGGCGAAGTCCACGCCGCGCTCGCCGCGATGGCTGGCTTCGGAGCTGAACTTGAAGCGGCGCGCGCGGCCGGCCAGCGATTGCGGCCACCAGAACGCGGCTTCCAGGTAGATGTTCTGCGTGTCGAGCGTGACCGCGGTGGCCTCGCCGCCCATGATGCCGGCCAGGCTTTCGACTTGATCGCCGGCCACCACCACGCCGACCTTCGAATCCAGCGTGACGGTCTGGCCGTTCAGCAGTTCGAGCGTCTCGCCTTCGCGCGCCCAGCGCACCGACAGGTCGCCGTGGATCTTGTCCAGGTCGAACACGTGCGAGGGGCGGCCCAGTTCCAGCATGACGTAGTTGGAGATGTCCACCAGCGCCGACACCGAGCGCTGGCCGGCGCGCTCCAGGCGCGTCTTCATCCACTCGGGGGTCTGCGCGCGGGCGTTCACGCCACGGATCACGCGGCCGCCAAAGCGGCCGCACAGGTCGGGCGCCTCGATCTTGACGGGACGCAGCTCGTCCAGCGTCACGGGCACGGCCTTGGCGGTGGGCACCGACAACGGCGCGCCGGTCAGCGCGGCGACTTCGCGCGCCACGCCCAGGATCGACAGGCAGTCGGCGCGGTTGGGCGTCATCTTCAGCGTGAAGAGCGTGTCGTCCAGGTCCAGCGCTTCGCGGATCGACTGGCCCGGCGCCATCTCGGCCGGCAGTTCCAGCAGGCCGGCGTGATCTTGCGACAGGCCCAGTTCGCGCGCCGAGCACAGCATGCCCGACGATTGCACGCCGCGCATCTTGGCCACGCCGATCTTCATGCCGCCGGGCAGTTCCGCGCCGACGCGGGCCAGCGGCACCTTCAGGCCGGCGGCCGCGTTGGGCGCGCCGCAGACGATCTGCAACAGCGCGCCGGAGCCGTCATCGACTTGGCAGACGCGCAGCTTGTCTGCGTCGGGGTGCGGGGCGATCTCGACGATGTGCGCGACCACCACGCCCGTGAACGCGGGCGCGGCCGGCACGGTGTCTTCGACTTCCAGGCCGGCCATGGTGAGCCGGTGCGCGAGTTCGTCGGTTGCGATCGGAGGATTGACCAGCGTACGCAGCCAGGATTCGGGAAATTGCATGATCTAGCCGTCTGTTATTCGTTGAACTGGCGCAGGAAGCGCAAATCGCCTTCGTAGAACTGGCGCAGGTCGTTGACGCCGTAACGCAGCATCGTCAGGCGCTCGAGTCCGGAGCCGAAGGCAAAGCCGATATAACGTTCAGGGTCCAGGCCGAAGTTGCGCACCACCTGCGGGTGCACCTGGCCCGAGCCGGAGATCTCCAGCCAGCGGCCGCGGTTCGGGCCCGACGTGAACATCATGTCGATTTCGGCCGACGGTTCGGTGAACGGGAAGAACGACGGGCGGAAACGCACGACGAGATCGTCGCTCTCGAAGAAGCAACGCAGGAAATCGGTGTACACGCCCTTCAGGTCGGCGAACGAGATGTCCTCGGCAATCCAGAGCCCTTCCACCTGGTGGAACATGGGCGAGTGCGTGGCGTCGCTGTCGACGCGGTAGGTGCGCCCCGGCGCGATGACCTTGATGGGCGGCTTGTGCATGCGGGCGTATCGCACCTGCATGGGGCTGGTGTGCGTGCGCAGCAGCAGCGGCAGGCCGTCGGCGTCTTTCATGTCGACGTAGAACGTGTCCTGCATGGAACGCGCCGGATGGTCCAGCGGGTTGTTCAGCGCGGTGAAATTGGTCCAGTCGTTTTCGACTTCGGGGCCGTCCGCCACGTCGAAGCCGATGGAGCGGAAGATCTCTTCGACGCGCTCCCAGGTCCGGATGACCGGATGGATGCCGCCCGGCACGCGACCACGGCCCGGCAACGATACGTCAATGGTTTCGGACGCCAGGCGGGCATCGAGTTCCGCTTGCACCAAGGCGGCGCGGCGCAGGTTCAGGAGCTCCTCGACCTTCTGCTTGGCCTGATTGATCCGGGCGCCCATGTCGCGCTTCTGCTCGGGATCGAGCTTGCCCAGCCCCTTGAGCAGGACCGTCAGCGCGCCGTCCTTGCCCAGGAAACGGGCCTTTGCATTTTCGAGCGCGGCGGCGTCCGTGGCCGCGGCGAACCGTTCTTGCGCCTGGGAAACCAGGTCGTCAACCGATTGAGTCATGAAATCCAGCCTTCAAAACGCAAACGGGGCCATTACAGCCCCGTTTGCAGCGATGCGCGATGAGTTAAAGCGCGCGATCAGGCAGCCAAGGCAGCCTTGGCTTGCTGCACGATGGCGGCAAAGCCGGCCTTGTCGCGCACGGCCAGATCGGCCAGGACCTTGCGGTCGAGTTCGATCGCAGCCTTCTTCAGGCCGGCGATGAACACGCTGTAGCTGACGCCATGTTCGCGGACGGCGGCGTTGATACGCGTGATCCACAGCGCGCGGAACGTGCGCTTCTTGTTGCGGCGGTCGCGGTAGGCGTATTGGCCAGCGCGCATGACCGCTTGCTTGGCGATACGGAACACATTACCGCGGCGGCCACGGTAACCCTTGGCGGCGGAAATGACTTTTTTGTGACGTGCGCGGGCAGTTACGCCGCGTTTGACGCGAGGCATAGTAGATCTCCCTTAGATCAAGCGAAAGGCATCATGGCTTTCACGGAAGCCACGTTGGATTCATGGACCGCTGCCGAACCGCGCAGCTGGCGCTTGGCCTTGGTCGTCTTCTTGGTCAGGATGTGACGCTTGAACGCCTGACCACGCTTGATGGATCCGCTGCCGCGAACCTGAAAGCGCTTTGCGGCGCTTTTCTTGGTTTTCATCTTGGGCATGATGATTCCCTAAACTGAACACTATTGTTGATTTACATGACGCGAGGTGCTTGTCGCAAGGCGGTTGGCGCCGCCCCAAGCCATGAAGGCGGGAGCGTTCGACCTACACCATTGCGGCAAAACTTGAGGACCTCTTGCCACTTCTGGGGTACTTCTGGGGTACTTCGACTGCTGGGGTACTGCAACTTTCCCCGATGGCCCGGGCGAAAAAAATGGCCTGGATCCGGGAAAGCCTTTGATTATATGGTGATTTCCCCGGTTTTGTCGAGCCGGATCGGGTCTTGCGGACAGACACGGGGAAACATCCAGGGACAGAACCCGTCCGCCCGACTGACGGCAACGGCCTGCGCCCCGCATTATGCCCCTGGGCGGCGGTACTGCACCGCCTGCGCCACGTGATGCGCCTCCAGCCCGTCCGCCTGCTCCAGATCGGCGATGGTCCGCGCGACCCGCAAGGCGCGGTGCATGGCCCGGCCCGAGCCCGCCAGCCGGCGCATCGCCTGCAGCAACAGGTCGCGGGCCGGCGGTTGCAGCGGGCAGTGGCGCTCGAGCTCGGCGCCGGCCAGCGCCGCATTCGGCTTGCCCTGGCGCGCCAGCTGGCGTTCGCGGCAACGCGCCACGCGCGCCCTGACGGGCTCGGACGCCTCGCCTGGCGGCCCCTGCAGGCTTTCCAGGTCGGTCGGCGGCAACGCCACGTGCAGGTCGATCCGGTCGAGCAGCGGCCCCGAGACCTTGCCGGCGTAGCGCGCCACCTGGTCGGGCGTGCACTGGCAGGCCCGGCGCGGATGACCGCGCCAGCCGCAAGGGCACGGGTTCATCGCGGCCACCAGCTGGAAGCGGGCGGGAAACTGCGCCGTCTGCAGCGCCCGGGCAATGACCACCCTGCCCGTCTCCAGCGGCTCGCGCAGCGCCTCCAGCGTGCGCCGGCTGAATTCCGGCAGTTCGTCGAGAAAAAGCACCCCATGATGGGCCAGGCTGATCTCCCCCGGTCGCGGCCGGCCGCCGCCGCCCACCAGGGCGATGGCGGACGCCGAGTGATGCGGCGAGCGGAACGGCGGCGTGCCCATCCGTACCGGCGGCGCGCCCGCCAGCGCGGCCAGGGCCGCGACCTCGAGCGCCTGCGTGCGCGCCAGCGGCGGCAGCAAACCCGGCAGGCGCGCGGCCAGCATGCTCTTGCCGGCCCCGGGCGGCCCCACCATCAAGAGACTGTGACCGCCCGCCGCCGCGACCTCCAGCGCGCGCCGCGCCCCGGGTTGCCCGCGCACGTCCGCCAGGCAGGGCATCGGCGGCGCCTCGGGCCAGGCGTCGGGCAACGCGTCCGGCAGACGGCAATGGCCCGCCACATGCGCCGCCACGTCCGCCAGGCTGCGCGCCGACAACACCCGCAGCCCCTCGACCCAGGCCGCCTGCCCGGCGCTGCCGGCGGGCAGGATCAGGGTGGCGCCGGGCGACTCGCGCGCCACGCTCAGCGCGATCACCAGGGCGGCCGCGACCGGCACCAGCGCGCCGGTCAGTGACAGCTCCCCGGCGAGCACCAGGCCGGCCAGCAACGGATCCGGCGCGGTCTCGACGGCGGCGCCCGCTGTCGCCGCGCCCTCGCCCGGCGGCGCCAACTGCCCCGCCGCCAGCAGCAGGCCCACGGCAATCGGCAGGTCGAAGCGGCCCGACTCCTTGGGAATATCGGCGGGAGACAGGTTGACCGTGATGCGGCCCGCGGGGAAATTGAAGCCGCTGTTGATGATGGCCGCGCGCACCCGCTCGCGGCTTTCGCGCACCTCGGTGTCGGGCAGGCCGACCACGTTGAAGCTGGGCAGGCCCGGCCCCAGGTGGGTTTCGACCCGCACCGCGTGGGCATGCAGGCCGCTAAGGGTGCGGCTGGCGATTACGGCTAGCGTCAAGGCAGTCTCCGATAACAATCGAAGACGAGTATGGCGAAAACAAAAAAGGCCGCGCAGGCGGCCGTGGCAAAAAGGTCCCGCGCGGATTACTTATCCAGGGCGGACAGCCGCGACTCCAGCTGCTCGACGGTGGCGGCCAGTTGGTCGACGCGGGCGCGCGTGCGCGCCAGCAGATCGGCCTGCACATCGAATTCCTCGCGCGTGACCAGGTCGAGCTTCGAGAACGCCTGCGTCATCATGGCGCGGACATTGCGCTCGACGTCCGCGGCGGGGCTGCGGGCGATCAGGTCGGAAATGTTCTTCTGGATGTCTTCCATCCACTGGGTGCGATTGTTCATAGCGGCCTCACGATGTTCTTGGTGCCTCAAGTGTAGTGCTTTCCACAGGCCGGGCTGCGGGCAAAAAAAAGGGCGGGCCGCATGCGGTGACCGCCCATCAAAGCACAGGAGAAAACCGGGCCGCCTTGGGGGCAGCCCCCTACCAACATCGTTACTGGCAACCCATCTGCGTCGCCGACTGCGCGAACAGGTCGGCCGATTGCTTGCACTGGGCCGCCAGCTGCGTCTTGTCGCTGATCGTGGCCCACTGGGTCTTGGCCGCGTCGAGCTGCTGCTTGAAGCTGGCCGCCGCGGGATTGGATGCGCCGAGCTTGTCCATGCATGCACTGACCTTGGTCAGGTAGGCATCGCATTCGGCGGGCAGGCCGGCGGTGGCGCCGGCGGCCGGAGCCGAGCTGGACGGCGCGGGCGTGGAAGCCGGCGGCGTGGTGGCCGCGGGCGGCGTGCCCGGCGTGGTGGTCGACGGCGCCGGCGTGGTCGATGCCGCGGGCGGCGCGGCCTTTTCGTCGCTCTTGTTGCAGCCGGCCAGGGCGGCCAGCGCGGCGGTCAGCGCCAGCACGGCAAAGGTCTTGCGTTGGATCGTCATCATTCCTCTTTCCTTTCTTGCTTTTTGTCTTCGTTCAGAGAGCCGCGGCGCCGGTGTCTTTTGCCGCGGCCCGGTCAGGCCCAGATACCGCCATGAGCTGGACTTGATTCTTCTTCAGCCTACCTTTGGCAACAAGCTTATGCGTGTAAACCCTCGTATCACGCCCCGCCCCCGTTTTGACGGTCTGTCCGGACCGCTTTCAATCGCCTGACACCCACGTCCGCCATCGCCCGAAGCCCGGCCAGCAACGTTCAGCGGCCTGTCGGGCAGAAAGCGTCCAAGGCCTCCATGCATCCGGCAAACGCGACAAAGGGCTACCGCGCCGGCATCAACTGGCAACAAATGGCGGCGGTGAAACATATTCCGTTGCATTCCTCACTCCGCCCCGTCATGCACCGGTTTGAGGCTGACGTTTGGTGCATGACGCACTATATTGGTGCAGCCAGGCACAACAAACGCGCCTGCGTTTCCGCTTTCCGGGCACCGGCCTGCATGGCATGGAATTTGCTTGATTGACGATGCCAACGTGCAACCATGAGAGGAAATGCCATGAAACTCATCATCGCCATCATCAAGCCCTTCAAGCTCGACGAAGTGCGGGTGGCTCTATCCGGAATCGGCGTCCAGGGCCTCACCGTTACCGAAGTGAAAGGGTTCGGGCGCCAGAAAGGCCACACCGAGCTGTATCGCGGCGCGGAATACGCCGTCGACTTCCTGCCCAAGCTGCGTGTCGAGGCCGCCGTGCCCGACCACCTGGTCGACCAGGTCATCGAAGCCATCGAACAAGCCGCCCGCACCGGCAAGATCGGCGACGGCAAGATCTTCGCCGCCCCCCTTGAACAAGTGATCCGCATCCGGACGGGTGAAGCCGGCGAAGCTGCGCTGTAGACAAATAAGAAAGACTCATTGGAGCCTGAAAATGGATAAAGCAGATATCTCCTGGTTGCTCGTCTCTACCCTCCTCGTATTGATGATGGCCGTACCCGGTCTGGCGATGTTCTATGGCGGCCTGGTACGCAGCAAGAACGTGCTGTCGGTGCTGCTGCAAGTGTTGTGCACGTTCGTGCTGGGCCTGGTCCTCTGGTTCATCTACGGTTATTCGCTCGCCTTCACCGAAGGCAACGCGTTCTTCGGCGGCCTCTCGCGCGCCTTCTTCTCCGGCATGTTCAATCCGGCCGACGGCAAGTACGCCATGTCGAACTCGCTGACCGAGCTGCTGTTCGCCTCGTTCCAGGCCACGTTCGCAGGCATCACCTGCGCGCTGATCGTCGGCAGCTTCGCCGAACGCGCCCGCTTCTCGGCGGTGCTGGTGTTCACGGTGATCTGGTTCACCTTCGCCTACATCCCCATCGCGCACATGGTCTGGTTCGCCTCGGAAACCGCGCCGGGCCTGCTCAACGCCAAGGGCGCGCTGGACTTCGCCGGCGGCACGGTGGTGCACATCAACGCCGGCGTGGCTGGCCTGGTGGGCGCCTATGTGGTCGGCAAGCGTGTCGGTTACGGCCGTGAAGCCATGCAGCCGCACAACCTGCCGATGACCTTCGTCGGCGCCGCCCTGCTGTGGGTGGGCTGGTTCGGCTTCAACGCCGGCTCCGCCCTGGCCGCCAACGAGAACGCCACCCTGGCCTTCTTCAACACCATGATCGCCACCGCTGGCGCCGTGCTGGCCTGGCTGTTCACGGAATGGGCCATCAAGGGCAAGCCCTCGATGCTGGGCGCCGCCTCCGGCGCCATCGCCGGCCTGGTGGGCATCACCCCGGCGGCCGGCCTGGTCGGCCCGGTGGGCGCGCTGATCATCGGCGTGATTGCCGGCGTGGTCTGCGTGTGGGGCGTCAATGGCCTGAAGCGCCTGCTGCGCGCCGATGACGCGCTGGACGTATTCGGCGTGCACGGCGTGGGCGGCATTGTCGGCGCCCTGCTGACCGGCATCTTCAACGCCCAGGTCCTTGGCGGCCCGGGCCTGGCGGAACCCGGCATGATCCTGGGCCAGCTGTGGGTGCAGCTCGAAGGCGTGCTGCTGACCATCGTCTGGTCCGGCGTGGTCGCCTGGATCGCCTACAAGATCGCCAACGCCCTGTGCGGCCTGCGCGTGCCGGAAGACCAGGAACGCGAAGGGCTGGACGTCACCAGCCACGGCGAATCGGCCTACCACAGCTGATCCGTCGCCCTCCCGCCCGGCACCGGGCGGGAATGCGGAAAGCCCCCTCGGAGAGGGGGCTTTTTTTCGACCAGGCCCAAAAAAAAGCCCGTCGCATGCGACGGGCTTTTCCGTTTGCCGGAGGCAGGCTCCGGCGTCGATCAGGCCAGATCGAGCGTGTCCAGGTCCACGGGCAAGGCCCGGTTCAGGGCGCTGGCCACCTTCACGCGCAGCGCATTGGTGTGGGCCCGCCGCACTTCCCGCTTCACGTCCAGCAGTTGCTGCGGATGCATGGAAAACTCGGTCAGGCCCAGCCCCAGCAGCAATCGCGTCATGCGCGAATCGCCGGCCATTTCACCGCAGACCGCGACCGGCTTGCCAGCCCGCTCGCCCGCGTTGATGGTGTGGGCTACCAGCCGCAGCACCGCGGGATGCAGCGGATCGTACAGCGCCGCCACGTCGTGGTCGCCGCGGTCGATGGCCAGGGTGTACTGGATCAGGTCATTGGTGCCGATCGACAGGAAGTCCAGCGCCTGCGCGAACGGTTCGATGGCGATCGCGATGGCGGGCACCTCGACCATGGCGCCGACTTCCATGTGCGGCGCATAGGCCTGCCCGCGCGCATCCAGTTCGCGCCGGGCGGACTCGATGGCCGCCCGCGTCGCCATCACTTCGTGCATGTGGGCGATCATCGGGATCAGCAGGCGCACCGGCCCATGGGCCGAGGCCCGCAGGATGGCGCGCAGCTGCGTCGCGAACATCTCCGGACGCGCCAGGCAGTAGCGGATGGCGCGCTGCCCCAGCGCCGGATTGGTGGCCACGGTGGCCTCGCCGTCCAGCGTCTTGTCCGAGCCGATGTCGAGCGTGCGGATGGTGACCGGACGGCCCGCCATCACCTTCACGACCGACGCGTAGGCCTCGTATTGTTCTTCCTCGCCCGGCAGGTCCGGACGCCCCATGAACAGGAATTCGCTGCGGAACAGGCCGATGCCGTGCGCGCCGGAGGCCAGCGCCAGCGCCGCCTCTTCCGGCAGCTCGATGTTGGCGTGCAGGACGATGTCGATGCCGTCCAGGGTGACCGACGGCTCGTCGCGCAGCAGGCTCAGCTCGGCGCGCTCGTCGGCGTAGACGGCCTGGCGGCGGCGGTATTCCTGCAGGATGCGGTCCGACGGGTTGACCACCACCGCGCCGGCGGCGCCGTCGATGATCAGCATGTCGCCGTCGCGCACCAGCTCGCGCACATTGCCCATGGCCACCACCGCCGGCACGCCCATGCTGCGCGCCACGATGGCGGTATGCGAGGTCGGGCCGCCCAGGTCGGTGACGAAGGCGGCGAAACGGCCGCCGCGCAGGCGCAGCATGTCGGCGGGCGAAATATCGTGCGCCACCACCACCAGCGCGTCGTCGCCGCCCATGTGCGACATGTCCGGCAAGGTGGCCGAGGTGCCCGACAGCACGTGCAGCACCCGCTCGATCACCTGGCGCACATCGGCGCCGCGCTCGCGCAGGTACTCGTCTTCCATGGCGTCGAACTGCTGGCCCAGAATCTGGCCCTGCGTGGTCAGCGCCCATTCGGCGTTGTAGTGCCGCTCGGCGATCAGCGCCAGCGTCTGCTCGGCCAGCAGCGGGTCGCCCAGCAGCAGGCTGTGCACGTTCAGCATGGCCCCCAGCTCGCGCGGCGCGTCGGCCGGCAGGGTATCGGCCAGCAGCCGCAGTTCCTGCTGCGCCGAGGCCAGCGCCTCGGTCAGGCGGCGGCTTTCGGCCGGCACGTCCTCGGGCGAAATGCGGTAGTGCGCGACTTCCAGCGCCGCCGCGCCCATGACCACCGCGCGGCCGATGGCGTAACCGCGCGCCACGCCCTTGCCGTACAAACAAATAACGGGGCTGGCAGAGCCAGCCCCGTCATGCGCCTGAACCGCGGCACCGGCCGCGGACATGCCGGCCCCGACATCGTCAGGGCCGGCGGATTCGGAAACGCTGCTATTCCTGTTCACCGAATTTGCTATCGAACAGAGTTTCAATTTCGGAGAGCGCCTGCTCGGCATCGCTGCCCGAGGCCTCCAGCTTGACCGTCACGCCCAGGCCGGCGGCCAGCATCATGACCCCCATGATGCTCTTGGCGTTCACGCGCTGCGCGCCGCGCGAGATGAAGATCTCGCTCGAGAACTTGCTCGCCAGTTGCGTCAGTTTGGCGGCCGCCCGCGCATGCAAACCCAGTTTATTGCTGATGACAATGTCTGTATTAGGCATAGTGAATATTATGACCACGGCATCACACCGCAGTTGGTGATTGCAGCAAATTGTCGAACCGCTCGTCGGCTTGAAATATTAGCCGAAATAACCGGACGAGTTCCTGTCCGTCAGTCTACCCGCAATACCCCTTGCACCCCGCCCGCCAGCGCCTTTTCACGGGTCTCGGCCAGCGAAAGGTTACGGTAGGTCAGCGCGCGCAACAGCATCGGCGTGTTCAGGCCCGCCAGCACGCAGCACTGGATGCCCTGCGCCTGGGCGTCGGCCACGGCCCGCTTGGAGATATTGGCGGGCGTGGCGCCGATCAGATCGGTCAGCACCAGCACGCCGCCGCCGTGGTCCTGCTCGAGGATGTCCTTGAGCACCGCCGGCGCCAGATCGTCCGGCCGGTCCTCGGGCTGGATGTCGTGGATCGCCAGCATGCCGTCGAGGTTGCCCATGACGTGGCTGGCGCATTCGCGCATGGCGGCGCCCAGGGGCGCATGCACGACGATGACGATACCCGTGGTCATGACAAAGTCCCAGGAAGATCAGGCCGCGGCGCCGGCGGCAACCGCTTTCTCGAGCGCCTGCACGAACATGCCGGCCACGTCGAAGCCGGTCTGTTCGGCGATTTCCACGAAACAGGTGGGGCTGGTGACATTGACTTCGGTGACGTAGTCGCCGATGACGTCCAGGCCGACCAGCAGCAGGCCGCGCGCGGCCAGCTTGGGGGCCACGGCCTCGGCGATCTCGCGGTCGCGCGGCGACAGCGGCTGCGCCACGCCCCGGCCGCCGGCGGCCAGGTTGCCACGGGTTTCGCCGGCCAGCGGGATGCGCGCCAGCGAATACGGCACGGGTTCACCGCCGATCAGCAGGATGCGCTTGTCGCCCTTGACGATCTCGGGAATGTAACGCTGCGCCATGATGGTGCGCGCGCCGTTGTCGGTGAGCGTTTCCAGGATGGCGTTGAGGTTCGGGTCCTTGGGCTGCAGGCGGAACACGCCGGTGCCGCCCATGCCGTCCAGCGGCTTGACGATGACGTCGTGGTGCGTGTCGTGGAACGCCTTCAGGCGCGCCATGTTGCGCGTCACCAGCGTCGGCGCGGTGAACTCGCTGATCTCGGTGATGGCCAGCTTTTCGGGATGGTTGCGGATCGCCGCGCCGCTGTTGAACACCTTGGCGCCCTGCGCCTGGGCGTACTCGAGCAGGTGGGTGGAATACACGTATTCCATGTCGAAAGGCGGGTCTTTGCGCATCACCACCGCGCCGAAATCGGCCAGCGGCAGGTCGCGGGACGCCGATTCGCGCCACCAGTCATGGCCGTGCAGGTCCGCGCCTTCCACCAGCTCGATGGGCGTGGTGACGGCCTTGACCGTGCCGGTCTCGATGTACAGGTCGCCCTGCAGGGCCACGCTGAGCGTATGGCCGCGCGCCACCAGGGCGCGCATCATGGCGACAGAACTGTCCTTGTACGCTTTCAAGAGCGGCAAGGGATCCAAAACGAACAAAACATGCATCGCGACACCCCGAACGTACGCCGCCTTCCCTTTCGGGAAGGCGGCTATCTATGACATCGTAGCGCAGAGCCGCCCAATAAGCGAACCCGCCGAACATGGGCTGGACGGCGGGTCGCGGGGAAGAGCGGCCAGGCCTTCCCGGGCAGGAAGGCCGGCAGGAGCTTTAAGCCGCCGATTCCGGCTTGCCCGCGGGGGCAGCCTTCTTCTTGGGCGCCAGCACCATGACCATCTGACGGCCTTCGAGCTTCGGCATGGCTTCGACCTGGGCCAATTCCAGCAGATCGTCGCGCACACGCTCAAGTACCCGCATGCCCAGTTCCTGGTGGGCCATTTCACGGCCACGGAACCGCAGCGTCACCTTGGCCTTGTCGCCTTCCTCGAGGAAGCGGCGCAGGTTGCGCAGCTTGACCTGGTAGTCGCCCTCGTCGGTGGCCGGACGGAATTTGACTTCCTTGACCTGGATGACCTTCTGCTTCGAACGAGCTTCGGCTTGGCGCTTCTGCTCTTGGTACTTGAACTTACCGTAGTCCATCAAACGGCAGACCGGCGGTTCGGCGTTCGGCGCGATTTCCACCAGATCCACGTCGTTTTGCTCGGAAAGACGGAACGCGTCGGCAATCTTGACGATGCCCAGCTGTTCTCCGTCCAGACCTATCAGGCGCACCTCGGGGACGCGGATTTCACCGTTGATGCGATTGGCTTTTTCAGTGGCGATGTTGAAAGCTCCTACAAATGTTAAGCAGCGCTGCCATCGGGTTGATTGACGTCGCGGCGGGTGGATACGTCTTCGGACAGGCGGGCGACGAAGTCGTCGAACGCGATGGCGCCGAGGTCCAGACCACCCAGACCGCGTACGGCGACGGTACCGTTTTGCTTCTCCTTGTCGCCGACGACGAGGATGTACGGCACCTTCTGCAGGCTGTGCTCCCGAATTTTACGAGTGATTTTTTCACCGCGCAAATCGGACTCTACTCTAAAGCCTTGTTTTTTCAGGCTTTGCGTGATTTCAGCCGCATAATCGGCCGAAGGTTCGGAAATGCAGCACACCACGGCCTGCACCGGAGCCAGCCAGGGCGGCATCGCGCCGGCGTGGTTTTCGATCAACATGCCGATGAAACGCTCGAGCGAACCCAGGATGGCGCGGTGCAGCATCACGGGCGGACGGCGCTGGTCGTTCTGGTCCACGTACTCGGCGCCCAGGCGCACGGGCATGGAGAAGTCGACCTGGATCGTGCCGCACTGCCAGTGGCGGCCGATGGCGTCCTTCAGCGTGTATTCGACCTTGGGGCCGTAGAACGCGCCCTCTCCCGGGGAGATCTCGAATTCGCAGCCGGTGCGGCGCAGGCTTTCCATCAGGGCCTGTTCGGCCGTGTCCCAGACCTCGTCCGAGCCGATGCGCTTTTCAGGGCGCGTGGCGACCTTGTACAGCACTTCGGTGAAGCCGAAGTCGCGGTAGACCTTCTGCAGCAGGGCCGTGAAGTCGGCGCACTCGTCCTGGAGCTGTTCTTCGGTACAGAAGATGTGGCCGTCGTCCTGCGTGAAGCCGCGCACGCGCATCATGCCGTGCAGCGAGCCGGACGGTTCGTTGCGGTGGCACTGGCCGAATTCGCCGTAGCGCAGCGGCAGCTCGCGGTACGAGTGCAGGCCGGCGTTGAAGATCTGCACGTGGCCCGGGCAGTTCATCGGCTTGAGGCCATAGACGCGGTTCTCGGACTCCGTCGTGAACATGTTTTCACGGTAGTTGTCCCAGTGGCCCGTCTTCTTCCAGAGCGAGATGTCGAGGATCTGCGGCGCCTTCACTTCCTGGTAGCCGTTGTCGCGGTAGACGGAGCGCATGTACTGCTCCACCTGCTGCCACAGGGCCCAGCCCTTGGGGTGCCAGAAGATCAGGCCCGGCGCTTCGTCCTGGAAGTGGAACAGGTCGAGTTCGCGGCCGATCTTGCGGTGGTCGCGGCGCTCGGCCTCTTCCAGCATGTGCAGGTAGGCTTCCTGTTCTTCCTTGGTGGCCCAGGCCGTGCCGTAGATGCGCTGAAGCATCTCGTTCTTGCTGTCGCCGCGCCAGTAGGCGCCGGCCACCTTCATCAGCTTGAAGACCTTGAGCTTGCCCGTGGACGGCACGTGCGGGCCGCGGCACAGGTCGATGAACTCGCCTTCGCGATACAGGCTGAGCGGCTCGTTCGACGGAATCGAGGCGATGATCTCGGCCTTGTACTTTTCACCGATGCCCTTGAAGAACTCGACGGCGTCGTCGCGCGACCAGACTTCGCGCGTCACGATCTCGTCCTTCTTGGCCAGCTCGGCCATCTTCTTCTCGATGGCCGTCAGGTCTTCGGGCGTGAACGGGCGCTTGTACGAGAAGTCGTAGTAGAAGCCGTTGTCGATCACCGGGCCGATGGTGACCTGGGCATCCGGGAACAGCTCCTTGACGGCGTAGGCCAGCAGGTGGGCCGTCGAATGGCGGATCATGTCCAGGCCGTCGGCGTCCTTGGCAGTCACGATGGCCAGGCGGGCGTCGCCCTCGATGCGGTAGCTGGTGTCGACCAGCGTGGAGTCGGCGCCGTCAAAGGTCACGCGGCCGCCCAAGGCGGCTTTGGCCAATCCCGCGCCGATCGATTGCGCCACTTCGGCGACCGTGACCGGCCCCGGGTATTGGCGCTGCGAACCATCGGGCAATGTGATCTGTACCATCGGGAGTGCTTCCTGGGGTTCTTGGGAGAAAAAACGAAATTCAGAAACGACAAACGCGGCTGGTAGCCGCGTTCATTTGGTTGTCTTGCTGAGTCTTACCGCTGACCTGACACGGTGAAACCCGACGCACGAAAAACTAACGCGACATAGGGCGAAAGTTCCGGGTCGTAGTTCGTGCCAGCGGGAAAAACATGGTGCTCGGGCCTTCGGGATTGACTTGCGGTGCGCAGCGCCGGGACAAATGGCGTGCTTATCGTTGCCGATTGTAGCACCCTTTGGGCCCATTTCGTGACATTTACGCTACAAAAGGGGCGGATGACGGAGCGAACCCGGCCCGCGGGCGGCGAATGACGGGACGGTGGCGCCCGTCAGGCCAGGTTGCGGCTGTCGGCGATCGCGGCCAGGGCGTGCATCACACCCTCTTCCCAGTGCGGCGCGCGCAGCCCGAAGGTGCGCTCCAGCAGCCGGCTGTCCAAGCGTGAATTCAGGGGCCGGCGCGCCGAGGTGGGGTATTGGTCGGACGCCACGGCCCGGATGTCGCCCGGCGTCAGCGTCACCGCCAGGCCCGCGCGCCGGGCCTGCTGCGCGATGAAGCAGGCGTATTCGTGCCAGCTGGCGTCGCCGGTGGCCGCCAGGTGATACAGGCCGAAGGGAAACGCCGCCTCGGCCGGCCGCGCCAGATAGCGCGCCAGGACCTGCGCGGTGGCATCGGCGATATACGCGGCGCCGGTGGGCGCGCCGCGCTGGTCGCTCACCACGCGCAGCGCTTCCGGCTGGCGCAGCGCCATCAGCATGGTCTTCAGGAAGCTGTTGCCGAACACGCCATAGACCCACGACGTTCGAAATACCAGGTGGGCCGGGTTCAGCGCCCGCACCGCCTGCTCGCCGGCCAGTTTGCTGCGGCCATAGACATTCAGCGGCGCGGGCGCGTCCTGCTCGTCGTAGCTGCCCGCCTTGGCGCCGTCGAACACGTAGTCGGAGGAATAGTGGACGATGAGCGCGCCGCGGTCGGCCGCCAGCGCGGCCAGTTCGCCCGCGGCCTCGGCATTGATGCGCATGGCGCGCACCCCGTCTTCCTCGGCTCGCTCAACCGCGGTGTAGGCGGCAGCGTTGACGATGACGTCGGGCTTTTCGCGCCGCACCAGCCGCGCGATCTGCAGGGGATAGGTCAGGTCGCAGTCGGTCCGCCCGACCGCCGTCACCACGCCCAGCGGCGCGAGGCTGCGCCGCAGCTCGAAGCCGAGCTGCCCGTCCCTGCCGATCACCAGAATTTTCTTGGACATCCGCCGTCCGCCGCCTTGCCAGTCCTGCGCCATGGGCCGTTCAACGGCCGGCCCGGAAATCCTGCGATTTTATGCCTTGCGGACAACGATCGCGCGCCGCGATTTAACGTCGCGCGACGCCACCGTCGGCGTCGCTTTGTCTGATTCTCGCTTAGTTTTCGTCTGTATGGCGCCGTAAGACCATAAGCTTCGCACTCGAATTTCGGACTGGTTACGGCGTGTGCGCGGCCCCGCCCTCGGGCGCTCCCCTCTCCGCACCGATGTGTGCCTTTCCATTCTGTGGAGCCTAGATGAATACTCCCTCAGCGCCGGACACCGTCGTCTCGTCCGAGCCGCGATCCCCCGATGCAGGTGACCGCCCCAATTCCCGCAAGCACCTGCTGCTGTCACGCCCGCCCCCCGTCATCCGGGTGGCCATCCTGGACGATCACCCGGTGGTGGCGCTGGGCCTGGGCGCCTACCTCGACGCCCGTCCCGGCTTTCGCGTCATCCACCAGGAGACCTCCGCGCGCCGGCTGCTCGACAAGCTCGCGACCACGCCGTGCGACATCGCCCTGGTCGACTTCTACCTGCCGCAGGAACCCTGGGACGGCGTCAACTACCTGCGCCGGCTGCGGCGCTATCACCCCAATCTTGCGATCATCACGTTCTCGGCTGGCAACCGCCAGGAGACCCAGTACGCCGCCTTCCGCGCCGGCGCCAACGGCTACCTGGCCAAGCAATGGGGCATGCTGCTGCTGCCCGAGATGATCCACGGCGTCCTCAGCAAGAAGAACCCGTTCCTGTCGGTGCAGGATGGCAAGATCCGGCCGCTGTCGCCGCGGCCGCCGCACGCCCTGCTGACGACGTCCGAGGTCGAAGTCCTGCGCCACATCAGCCAGGGCATGTCGGTCACGCAGATCGCCACGCGCCTCAAGCGCAGCAAGAAGACCGTCAGCACCCACAAGCGCCGCGCCATGCGCAAGCTGCAGCTGTCGGATGATCTGTCGCTGGCCTTGTATCTGCGGGAAAAGTTCGCCGAATAGACAACGACGTGGCCGACGCGGTCGGCCACGTCCTCACGGCGAGGCGGCGCGCGCCTCAGATGATGCGCGAATAGCTGGCGCCGGTGCTGACCGTGCGCAGATAGCCGTCGAACGCCATGGCCACGGCCCTGACGAAATACCAGCCCAGGCCGGTCACGCGCAGTTCGCCGGCCCGCAGGTTGACCAGGCCGAGTTCGGCCAGGTTGGCCACCTGCGACAGCTCCGGCCCGAAGTAGTCGCCGAAACGCAGGCCATGGCGCGCCTCGACCCGGGCGAAATCCACCCGCCCCTGGCACATGATGTCCATGATGACCTCCCGCCGCGCCAAGTCGTCGGCGCTGAGCGCCAGGCCCTTCTCGGTGGCAAAGCGGTCGGATTCGATGGCGGCGTAGTAGCCGTCCAGGTCCTTGGCGTTCTGGCTGTAGGTATTGCCGATGCGGCCGA
Organism: Achromobacter sp. 2789STDY5608621; assembly: GCF_001299375.1. Lineage (NCBI taxonomy): Bacteria > Pseudomonadati > Pseudomonadota > Betaproteobacteria > Burkholderiales > Alcaligenaceae > Achromobacter > Achromobacter sp. 2789STDY5608621. Next base: position 118,859 of record NZ_CYTU01000004.1, read on the forward strand.
TGGCCGATATGCCCAGCGCCACCAGGTCGCGATCGGGCTGGGTGCTGTAGCCCTGGAAATTGCGGTGCAGCTCGCCGCGCTGCTTGGCGATGGCCAGGGCGTCGGTATTGAGCGCGAAATGGTCCATGCCGATGTAGGTGTAGCCCTGCTTGAGGAAGCCCTCGATGGCGGCGCTCAAGAGGCCGACGCGCGTGGCGCGGTCGGGCAGGTCCAGCGGATTGATGCGGCGCTGCGGCTTGAAGCGTTCCGGCAGGTGCGCGTAGGCGTAGAGCGCGATGCGGTCGGGCCGCAGCGCGCTGACCTGTGCGATGGTGCGGGCGAACGATTCGGTGGTCTGCAGCGGCAGGCCGTAGATCAGGTCGACGTTGATCGAGGCGTAGCCCAGCGCGCGGGCGCTTTGCATCAGGTCGCGCACGTCCTCGAAAGACTGCACGCGATGGACCGCCACCTGCACCTTGGCGTCGAAATCCTGCACCCCGAAACTGAGCCGGTTGAAGCCCAGCTTGCGCAGCCGTTCCAGCCGCTGCGGCGTGGCGGTGCGGGGATCCACCTCGATGGAGATTTCGGCGTCGGGCTCGAAGCGGAAGGCGCCGCGCAGGTCCGCCATCAGACGGTCGAGTTCCTCGTCGGACAGGAAGGTCGGCGTGCCGCCGCCGAAATGCAGCTGCGAGACCGGCACGCCCGGGCCCAGTTCGGCCACGTGCAGCGCGATTTCCCGCGCCAGCGCGTCCAGGTAGCGGGCGGCGCGGTCGTGATGGCGGGTCACGACCTTGTTACAGGCGCAGTAGTAGCAGACCGAATCGCAGAACGGGATGTGCACGTAGAGCGACAGCGGCTCGGTGGTACAGGAATCGCGGCGCTGGCGCAGGGCCTGGCGGTATTGCTCGACGCCAAAATCGCCGTGATAGCGGTCGGCCGTGGGATAGGAGGTGTAGCGTGGCCCGTTCTTGTCCAGGCGCGCCAGCAACTGCGGCGGAAAGAAGGGTTCGGCGGCGGAAGCCGCGGGGTCGGCGGAGGCTGGGCGTAGGGCGGCTTGCATACCTCGAATTATTCGCCTGTGCCGCCCCACCCGCCTTGATCTTGCGCAAACGCGCCGCCCCATTCCAAGCGGGGACGCAACCCGCGATAAGCTTGCGCGCAAGGCGCTTGACCCTCACGTCGCGTCAGGTTCCACCATCAGTCCCGTCACGATTCGAACAGGAGCTTTGCATGTTGTTGAAAGTGGGTGAATTGGCCAGGCGCGCCGGCCTCACGGTGCGCACGCTGCACCACTACGACAGCATCGGGCTGCTGGTCGCGTCGGTACGCTCCGATGCCGGCTACCGCTTGTACAACCGCGACGACATCGCGCGGCTGCACCAGATCCAGGCGCTGCGTCGCCTGGGCCTGCCGCTGGCGGACATCGGAGATCTCCTGGCAAGGCCGGACGTGTCGCTGGCTGGCGTGATCGACCAGCAGATCCACATGCTGGAACACCAGCTGGCGCAAACCGCGAGGCTGCGCGACCGGCTGCTGCGCCTGCGGACGCAGCACGCGAGCGGCGCCACGCCCGACCTTGCCGACTGGTTGCAAACTTTGGAGCTGATGACCATGTACGACAAGTACTTTACCGACCACGAACTGCGCACCCTGCCCTACTTCGCTCCCGATAGCGGGGTCCAGGAACGCTGGGCCGCGCTGGCGCGCGAAGCCGCCGCCGCGCTTGCCGCGGGCATGGCGCCCGCCGACGAACGGGCCCAGGACCTGGCGCGCCGCTGGATGCTGCAGCTCGAGCACGACACGGCGTCGAACCCGGAACTGGCGGCGCGGCTGGACCATATGTTCAGTAGCGAACCGGCGCTGCAGCAGGGCCAGGGCGTCACGCCGGCCATGATCGACTTCATCGTCGCGGCGTTCGCCGAGACCAAGATGCGCCTGTACGAAAAGTACCTGGACGCCGATGAAATCGCCCATCTGCGCGCCCACTACGGCAAGCGCGTGAAGGAATGGATGCCGCTGGTGGCGCAGGTGCATCGCGCCATCGCCAACGGCGAGGCGCCCGAGGCGCCCGCGTCGCGGGCCTTGGCGCGGCGCTGGCTGGAACTGTTCCGTTCGTACGCGGGCGACAACCCTACCACGCACGAGAAATTCCGCCACGCCATGGCCCAGGAACCCGAGCTGCTGGCGGGCACCTGGGTCACGCCGGACATCCTGGCGTTCCTGCGCCAGGCGATGACGTCCCATTGAGGCATCGCGCCTGAATCCGCGGGGCGCCAGCGCCTGCCGGCGCCCCGTAAAATGGCGGGATTCCTCCATTACAAGGACATCCTCGTGGAAACCGAACTCGACGGCCGCCTGCTCGCCCTGCGCCAGGCGATGGCGATCGCCATCGCCCTGTCCACCCGCGGCAGCCCCCAGGCCACCGACATGGCGCTGGAACTGCTGGACGACCTGAAGGCCAACCTGGACAACACGCCGTCGGACAGCCCCTTCGAAAAACCCGAATGGGCGCTCGGCGCGCACGACGAACTGGAGGGCATCGCGCGCCTGGTGCGGGCCTTCACCCAGACGCCCGAACCGGACAGCGACGGCGCATAGGGCCCAGCCGGCGTGGCCGTTGCCGCGTCGCTTCCGGCCCCCGCTAGCGCGCGGGGCCGGCGCCGCAAGCCGCGACAGGCGGCCTGACGCGCCAGTGCAGATTGGGAAATCCCGCTCCCACCGGCTCGAACCCCTCGGGCGACACCCGCGCCTTGCTCAACTCCAGCGCGCCGCAATCGGCCACCAGGGTGGCGTCGACCCACGGACTGAATCGCAGTTGCCCGTGGATCAGCACCAGCGGCCTTTCGGGCAGCCGCAACGACAACGCGCCCGATTCTTCCCAGGGACCGGAAATGACCCGGACCGGCCCGCCCAGCGCGGCAACGGCGCGGCCATGCAGCGCGTCGGCCAGCGCCTGCGCATCGAAGTAGCGCCAGTCGGTCGGACGCCGCAGCAGCGCCAGGCCATTGGGCGCCGTCAGCTCCACCCGCAGCATCAACATCAGCTGGATGACGATGAACACCAGCATCGCCCGGCGCGGCCGGAACGGTTCGCTCCAGGCCGCGCGCGCCCATTCCATCGCGGCCGGCACGATGAACAGCAGGAACGGCGTGCCCCAATGCAGCTGGATGTGCGATCCCGAGATCAGCGCCAAGACGCTGACGAACACCAGCGGCGTCAGGCCGAACGACAGCAGCAGGGTGCGCCCTGCGTCGCCGCTGGTGGGGCAGGCGGTAGAGGTTGCGGTCGAAGTCGCGTTGAGTGAGACGGCAAGGCGCCGCCGTTCGCGGTGGCCCAGCAACCACAGCACGGCCAGGAACAGCCAGGCCGGCAGGGCCCGGTTCAGCAATTGGTCGGCCCACCAGCGGGCGACCTCATGCCCCCGCGCGAGCCACGGCAGGCCGGCCGCCAGCGACGATGACATGGCGTAGTTCAACGGCTCGAAATCGTGCTGGATCAGCCAGACCAGGTGCGGCGCGAACACCGCCAGCGCGGTCAGGCCCGCCACCTGCAGGCCGAATACGTGCATGGGATCGCGCCAGGCCTTGCGGATGCACCAGAACACCAGCACCGCCAACCCGGCGACCGCGATCTGGTATTTGGCCAGCGCGCCCAGCCCCAGGCACCCGCCCAGCACGATCCACCAACCGATCTTGCGGGTCGTGTAGGCCTTCCAGCAAGCCAGCGCGCAGCCGGCCACCAGCGGGATCAGGACGATCTCGTGGTTGTAGAAATACAGCCGGCCGTTATAGAAGGTGACGCACAGGCCCGCCAGCGCGGCGGTCGCGGCATGGGCCTCGCCGCGCATGTCGCGCAGCAGTCGCCACATCAGCGCGAACGCCCCCAGCGCACAGGCCGCGCCCATGACATAGGTGGCCCAGGCGGTCCCGCCCATCAGTTGCGCCACCGGCCACAGCAGCCAGGTCGGCAGCGGCGGATGCTTGTAGTAGCCCCACTCCAGGCTGCGTACCCAGATGAGTTGCTCGATGTTGTCGGTCGGCGGGGCCAGCACGGCCCGGTCCAGCAGCCAGAGCCAGGCGGCCGCGAACGCCAGCATGCCGATCCCGACCCGCCATGGATCCGGTTTCCAGGCCTCGTTGCCATTCCGTCGCACGCCACACTCCCTGTCATGGCGTACGCAAAGCCCCGCCCTCTCCTCCCGGTTTCCGGGACGCAGGGATTATCGGGTCCGGAACATGTCACGACGTCGATGAATTTGTCCGGCAATTGTTCGAAAACTGTAAAGCGCGGCGCTTGGAAAAGGGTCGCCTAGCTGGCCTGACCACTGGATAGGAAGAGGGGGAATCCCTCTGATCGTTTTCCCTTGATAAAGCGATTTTTACTTTTATTTCAAGGAGACGCTGCCTATATTGGTGGCCTGACCACCAGACCATACGTACCGCAAGTCCACGATGAACACCTTCCAAGCCGTTGCCGTCACCCGCCTCTATCGCATGATCGCCGACCAGATCGCCGGACGGATCCGCGCGGGCGATTTTCCGCGCGGCGGCCGCCTGCCGTCCGAGCGCGAGCTGGCCGAGCAATTGCAGGTCAGCCGGGCCTCGATCCGGGAAGCCCTGATTGCGCTGGAGATCGAAGGCTATGTCGAAGTGCGCGTGGGCACCGGCGTGTTCGTCACCGCCACCCGCGAGGCCGCGCCCGCCGCCACGGCCTCCGCGCCGGCGGCCCCGCAGGACGAGATCGGCCCCTTCGACCTGCTCGAGGCGCGCATGCTGATCGAACCCGAATGCGCCGCGCTGGCCGCGCAACAAGGCTCGCCGGCACAGATCGCCGCCATCCGCGCGGCCCACGAGGCCATGTCGCTGACCGACGCGCCGGGCTGGCACGACCGGGAATTCCACAGCGCCATCGCCGCCGCCTGCGGCAACGCGGCGCTGGCGGCCTCGGTGGCCCACCTGTGGAACCTGAGCCTGGCCAGCCCGGTGTTCAGCCGCATGCAGGATTACTTCGTCAACACCAAGGTGTGGGCGGTCGCCCACGCCGAGCACCAGCGCATCCTGACCGCCATCCTGGCGCGCGATCCGATCCGCGCGCGCCATGCCATGCATGCGCACCTGATCGGCATCCTGGCCCGCCTGAGGGAAGACTTCGGCGACGACGACGGGAGCATCCGCCCCGACATCTAGGCCCCGCTCGCCAACCCGCCGGCGGCGCCGACCGCCCCCCTTGCCACGAACCCCAAGCCCGCGCCTGGCGCGGACAGCCCATCCCGGGAGTGTTTGCATGACGGTTGTATCCCCCCTGCCGCGCAACGGCGGCCAGATCCTGATGCAGCAGCTGCGCATCCACGGCACGCGCCGCATCTTCATGATTCCGGGCGAGAGCTACCTGCCCTGCATCGACGCGCTGAACGAGCATCGCGGCGCCATCGAGCCGGTGGTGTGCCGCCAGGAAAGCGGCGCCGCCTACATGGCCGAGGCCCATGGCAAGCTGACGGGCGAGCCCGGCGTCTGCTTCGTCACCCGCGGCCCGGGCGCCACCAACGCCAGCATCGGCGTGCACACCGCGTTCCAGGATTCGACGCCGATGATCCTGTTCGTCGGCCAGGTCGGCAACGACTTCTACGAACGCGAAGCCTTCCAGGAGATCGACTACCGCCGCATGTTCGGCCAGATGGCCAAGTGGGTGGCGCAGATCGACCGCACCGACCGCATCCCGGAATTCGTGGCGCGCGCCTACGCCACCGCCACCAGCGGCCGCCCCGGCCCGGTGGTGCTGGCGCTGCCGGAAGACACGCTGTGGGGCACGGCGACGGTGGCCGACATGCCGCGCTACCAGCGCGTGGCCGCCAGCCCGGGCCAGCCCGACCTGGACCGCCTGCGCCAGTTGCTCGACCAGGCCGAGCGGCCCGTGATGGTGCTGGGCGGCAGCGGCTGGAATGCCGACGCGATCCAGCAGATCGCCGCCTTCGCCGAACGCTTCGAACTGCCGGTGGCCACCGCCTGGCGCCGGCTCGAATGCTTCGACCAGCGCCATCCCAACGCCGCCGGCCAGATGGGCTGGGGCATGACCGAGGCGCTGCGCGCCCGCATCCAGGCAGCCGACCTGATCCTGGCGGTGGGCACGCGCCTGGGCGAAGCCACCACCGAGGGCTACCAACTTATCGAAAGCCCCTTGCCGCGACAGGCGCTGATCCATGTCCATCCCGATCCGCAGGAACCGGGCCGCGTCTATGCCCCGACCCAGGCGATCGCCGCCAGCGTCGCAGGCTTCGCGCAGGCGGTTGCCCTGCTACAACCGGCCCACGCCACGCCGCGCGGCGCCGCGGTGCGCGCGGCCCACGCCGAATACCTGGATTCGCTCAAGCCGCTGCCCTCGCCCGGCCCGCTGGGCCTGGACGCCGTGGCCGCGCTGGTCAACCAGCGCCTGGCGCCGGACGCCTGCATCACGGTGGGCGCGGGCAACTACGCGCTGTATCCGCACCGCTACCGCCAGTTCACCGGCCTGGGCACCAGCCTGGCGCCGACGGTCGGGTCGATGGGCTACGGCCTGCCGGCGGCCGTGTCGGCCAAGCTCGAACATCCCGGCAAGACCGTGGTCTGCTACGCCGGCGACGGCTGCTTCCAGATGAATCTGCAGGAACTGGGCGTGGCCCAGCAGTACCGGCTGGGCATCGTGGTGCTGGTGTTCAACAACGGCATGTGGGGCACGATCCGCGCGCACCAGGAACGCGAGTTCCCCGGCCGCCCGATCGCGCTGGACTTCGAGAATCCCGATTTCACCCAGATCGTGCGCGGCTACGGCGGCTACGGCGAAGCCGTCGAACGCACCGAGGATTTCGCCGCGGCGTTCGACCGCGCGCTGGCCTACGCCGAGCGCGAACAACGCCCCGCGCTGCTGGAAATCCGCTACGACGCCGACGGCATCGCCCCCGGCCAGACCCTTACCGCCATTCGCGACGCGGCGCTGGCGCGCCAGGCCGCCGCCTCCACCCACTGACACCGAACGAGGACCACCATGACTTCATCCCTGTCCGTCAACGGCAACCGGCTCTGGCAATCCCTGATGGATCTGGCCGAGATCGGCGCCACGCCCAAGGGCGGCAACTGCCGCCTGGCCCTGACCGCGCTCGACGGCCAGGGCCGCGACCTCGTCACCGGCTGGATGCGCGACGCCGGCCTGACGATCCGCGTGGACCAGGTGGGCAATATCTTCGCCCGCCGCGCCGGCCGCAACGACGCGCTGGCGCCGGTGATGACCGGCAGCCACATCGACACGCAGCCCACTGGCGGCAAGTTCGACGGCTGCTTCGGCGTGCTGGCCGGCCTCGAAGTGATGCGCACCCTGAACGACGCCGGCGTGCAGACCGAGGCGCCACTGGAACTGGCCATCTGGACCAACGAGGAAGGCTCGCGCTTCGTGCCGGTGATGATGGGCTCGGGCGTGTTCGCCGGCAAGTTCTCGCTGGAGACGGCGCTGAGCGCGCGCGACGCCAAGGGCCTGGCGGTGCGCGACGAGCTGCAGGCCATCGGCTACGCCGGCGCCGATCCGGTCGGCGGCCGCCCGGTGGATGCCTACTTCGAGGCCCACATCGAGCAGGGCCCGATCCTGGAACACGAAGAGAAAGTGATCGGCGCGGTGACCGGCTCGCTCGGCCTGCGCTGGTACGACGTCACCGTGACCGGCATGGAAATGCACGCCGGCCCCACGCCCATGGGCATCCGCCGCGACGCGCTGTTCGCCGCCAGCTACCTGCTGCAGGCGGTGGTCAACATCGCCAACGCCCACCAGCCGCACGGGCGCGGCACCGTGGGCGAGATCCACGCGCATCCCGGCTCGCGCAACGTGATCCCGGGCCAGGTGCGCTTCACCACCGACCTGCGCCATGAGGACGAGGCCACGCTCACGCGCATGGACCAGCTGTGGCGCGACGCCTGCCGCGAGATCGCCGAGAAGCACGGCGTGCAGGTGGAAGTGAAGGACGTGCAGTACTTCCGCCCCACCCCGTTCGATCCGGACCTGATCGAAAAGGTGCGCCAGGGCGCCGCGCGCCGCGGCCTGCCGGCGATGGACATCGTCACCGGCGCCGGCCACGACGCCGTCTACATGGCCGCGGTGGCGCCCACCGCCATGATCTTCGTGCCGTGCAAGGACGGCATCAGCCACAACGAAATCGAGGACGCGCAGCCCGCGCACCTGGAAGCCGGCTGCAACGTGCTGCTGGACGCCATGGTGGCCCGCGCCAACGCCGCGCGCTGAACCGAGGACATCGTCATGACCCTGCATACTCTCGACTACTGGCAAGCCCGCGCCGAAATGCTGACGTTGCGCGGCCAGGCCTATATCGACGGCGCCTACGCCGACGCCGCCGACGGCGCCACCTTCGCGGCCACCAGCCCGATCGACGGCCGCAAGCTGGCCGATGTGGCCGCCTGCGGCCAGGCCGACGTCGATCGCGCCGTGGCGGCCGCCCGCCGCGCCTTCGAGGCCGGCGTCTGGTCCGGCCTGGCGCCGCGCGAACGCAAGGCGCGCCTGGTGCGGCTGGCGCAGCTCATCACCGAGCACAGCGAGGAGCTGGCGCTGATCGAGACCCTGGACATGGGCAAGCCGATCCGCGACGCGCTGGCCTTCGACCTGCCCGAGACCGCGCACTGCTATGCCTGGTACGGCGAGGCCATCGACAAGCGCTACGACGAGATCGCGCCGACGGGAGGCAATGCCCTGGCCACGGTCACGCGCGAGCCGCTCGGCGTGGTGGCCGCCGTGGTGCCGTGGAACTACCCGCTGCTGATGGCGGCGTGGAAAGTCGCGCCGGCGCTGGCCGCCGGCAACAGCGTAATCCTCAAGCCGGCCGAACAGTCGTCGTTGAGCGCATTGCGGCTGGCGGCGCTGGCCGAGCAGGCCGGCATCCCGGCGGGCGTCTTCAACGTGGTGCCCGGCACCGGCCCCATCGCGGGCAGCGCGCTGGGCCTGCATCCGGACGTGGACTGCGTGGCCTTCACCGGCTCCACCGCCACCGGCAAGCGCTTCATGAGCTATTCGGGCGAATCGAACCTCAAGCGCGTGTGGCTGGAATGCGGCGGCAAGTCGCCGCACATCGTGTTCGAGGACTGCCCCGACCTGGACCGCGCCGCGCTGATCGCCGCGCTGGCGATCTTCTCGAACCAGGGCGAGGTCTGCATCGCCGGCTCGCGCCTGTACGTGCACGACGCCATCTACGACACCTTTCTGGAAAAAGTGGCCCGCCATGCCGCCGAGATGCGGCCGGGCAATCCGCTGGATCCGGCCACGGCGCTGGGCGCCATGGTCGACGAGCGCCAGACGCGCTCGGTCATGGCGCGCATCGCGGCCGGCCAGGCCGAGGGCGCGACGCTGCGCATCGGCGGACGGCAGGTGCGCACCGACAGCGGCGGCTTCTACATCGAGCCCACCATCTTCGATTGCGCCGATGCGTCCAGCGCGCTGATCCGCGAAGAGATCTTCGGCCCGGTGCTGGCGGCGCAGCGCTTCCATACGGAAGACGAAGCCATCGCATTGGCCAACGATTCCTCGTACGGCCTGGGCGCCGGCCTGTGGACCGCCAACCTGGGCCGCGCGCACCGCCTGTCGCGCCGCCTGCGCGCCGGCCTGGTCTGGGTCAATTGCTATGCCGACGGCGACATCACCGTGCCGTTCGGCGGCGTCAAGCAATCGGGCTTCGGCCGCGACAAGTCGCTGCACGCGCTGGACAAGTACAGCGACCTGAAAACCACCTGGATCGACATCACCCTGTAGGGCCGCGCCGTGCACCTCACCTATCGCCGCATTGGTGCGCGGCGCGCGGCCTGCACCCATACGAAGCATTGTTGTAGCAGCTCCACCCCGCAGTTCCCCGAGAAACAGGTGGCACGAGGTTTGCTTGTCATAGCCGGCACACGCCGCGTGACGCGCGGCCACCTGACAACCCTCTTCCAGCCCGGAGGCTCGCAGTGAAATCGAAGACTTGGTTCTCCCTCAGCATCGGCGCCCTGGTCCTGGCGGCCGCCTTGCCCGCCACGCAGGCCCTGGCCCAGACCAAGGGCGGCACGCTCAACATGATCGTCCAGCCCGAGCCGCCCGTGATCGTCACGGCCATCAACCAGCAGGGGCCGACGCAATTCGTCGCCGGCAAGATCTATGAAAGCCTGCTGACCTACACCACCGACCTCAAGCCGCAGCCCGGCCTGGCCAAGTCGTGGGAAGCGGCGGCCGACGGCCTGACCTACACCTTCCACCTGCAGGACAACGTCAAGTGGCACGACGGCAAGCCGTTCACCGCCGACGACGTGGTCTTCACGCTGGCGGACATGCTGCCCAAGACCCATGCGCGGGCCCGCGTGATCCTGAACAAGTTCGTCGACTCGGTGCAGGCGCCGGATCCGAAGACCGTGGTCATCAAGCTGAAGTCGCCGTTCCCGGCCTTCATGCTGATGTTCGAGCCGGGCTTCGCGCCGATCATGCCCAAGCACATCTATGCCGGCACCGACTACATGGCCAACCCGGCCAACCAGAAGCCGATCGGCACCGGCCCGTTCATGTTCAAGGAATGGAAGCGCGGCGAGTACATCAAGCTGGTGCGCAACCCCGACTACTGGAAACCGGGCAAGCCCTACCTGGACGAGCTGGTGTTCAACGTGATTCCGGACGCGGCCTCGCGCGCGGTGGCGTTCGAGCGCGGCAGCGTCGACGTGCTGCGCGGCGGCGACGTCGACAACGTCGACATCAAGCGCCTGCGCGCCCTGCCCAAGGTGGAATACACCACCGCCGGCTGGGAGATGTTCTCGCCCCAGGCCTACCTGATCTTCAACATGCGCAAGCCGCCCTTCGACAACCTGAAGGTGCGCCAGGCGGTGATGGCCGCGATCAACCGCAACATGGTGGTCAACAACATCTTCTTCGGCCTGGGCAAGGTCTCGACCAGCCCCTTCGTCACGACCGAGATGTTCTATGACAAGAACATGCCGCCGATGCCATTCGACATGAAGAAGGCGCGCGAGCTGATCAAGGAATCGGGCATCAAGCCCGGCGACTACACCATCCGCCAGTTGAGCTTCCCCTACGGCTCGACCTGGGACCGCCTGGGCGAATACACCAAGCAGGCGCTCGAACAGCTGGGCTTCAAGGTCAACCTGGAATCGACCGACGCCGGCGGCTGGGCCAGCCGCACCGGCAACTGGGACTTCGACCTGACCACCAACTTCACCTACCAGTACGGCGATCCGGCGCTGGGCGTGCAGCGCCTGTACATCTCGTCGAACATCGTCAAGGGGTCGCCGTTCGCCAACGTGCAGGGCTACAGCAACCCCGAGACCGACAAGCAGTGGGAAGCCGCCGCGTCCGAGGTCGACCCGGCCAAGCGCCAGGCGCTCTACACGCAGCTGCAGACCACGCTGGTCAATGAAGTCGCCAACGGCTTCCTGGTGGACATGGAGTTCCCCACGCTGTATCGCGCCAACGTCAAGAACCTCGTCAAGACGGCCATCGGCCTGAACGAGTCGTTCGACGACGTCTACATCGAGAAGTAAACGCCGCAAGCCGCGGGCGCGCCATCCGGCCCGCCCGCGGCGCCCGGCCGCGCGACGGACGTCCGCGCCCGTCCACGGAGGACCCAGAGCATGAAATTCCTGTCTTTCCTGGTTTCGCGCATCGGCAAGGCCCTGGTGGTCGTGCTGGGCGTGGTCATCATCAATTTCTTCCTGATCCGCCTGGCGCCCGGCGACCCCGCCGCCGTGCTGGCGGGGCAGGCCGGCGCGGGCGATGCCGCCTACGTCGAGCAACTGCGCGTCGCGTTCGGGCTGGACAAGCCGGTGCTGACGCAGCTGTTCCTGTACCTGAAGGGCGTGGTCCAGCTGGACCTGGGCTTTTCCTACCGCAACCACGTGCCGGTGCTGGACCTGATCGTCGAACGCCTGCCCGCCACCTTCCTGCTGATGTCCTGCGCCTTCGTCTTCTCGATCGTGCTGGGCGTGCTGCTGGGCGTGGTCGCGGCCAAGGCGCGCTACCGCAACAAGCGCCGCTGGATCGACAGCTCGGTCATGACCGGCGCCCTGTTGCTGTACGCCACGCCGCTGTTCTGGCTGTCGTTGATGGGCATCCTGCTGTTCTCGGTGGTGCTGGGCTGGCTGCCGGCGTTCGGCATGGAAACCGTGGGCGCCGGCCTGACGGGCTGGGCGCGCGCCGCCGACATCGCGCAGCACCTGATCCTGCCGACGGTGACGCTGGGCTGCTTCTTCATGGCGGTGTACGTGCGCCTGACGCGCGCCTCGATGCTGGAAGTGATCGGCATGGACTTCGTCAAGACCGCGCGCGCCAAGGGCGTCAGCCCCAGCCGCGTGATCCGCGCCCACGTGCTGCGCAACGCGCTGCTGCCGGTGATCACCTTCGCCGGCATCCAGCTGGGCCAGATGGCCGGCGGCGCGGTGCTGACCGAAACCGTGTTCGCCTGGCCGGGCATCGGCCGGCTGATGTTCGATGCGCTGCTGCAGCGCGACTACCAGCTGCTGCTGGGCATTTTCCTGGTGACCTCGATCATGGTGGTGGTGTTCAATCTGTTGACCGACGTGCTGTACCGCCTGATCGATCCGCGCATCGGCGCGGGCGCGCAGCAAGGAGCCGCGGCATGAAGCAATTCGCCCGACGCTATATGCGCAACTACGGCGCGGTGGCCGGACTGGCCATCGTGCTGGCCGTGGTCATCGTGGCGCTGGCCGCGCCGCTGCTGTACCAGGATTCGCCCTGGATGATGGTGGCCGATCCGCTGATCCCGCCCTTCACCGACGCCGCCTACCCCTTCGGCACCGACATGCTGGGCCGCGACATCACCGCCGGCCTGGTGTGGGGCGCGCGCGTCTCGCTGATGGTGGGCCTGCTGTCGACCGCGGTGGCGCTGGTGTTCGGCATCGTCGTCGGCGCCGTCGCCGGCTACTGCGGCGGCCGCGTCGATGACCTGCTGATGCGCTTCACCGAGTTCTTCCAGACCATTCCGCAACTGGCGATGGCGGTGGTGCTGGTGGCCATCCTGAGCCCCTCGATGTATTCCATCATGGGCGCGATCGCGGTGGTGTCCTGGCCGCCCGCGGCGCGCCTGGTGCGCTCTGAATTCATGACGCTCAAGCAGCGCGAGTTCGTGCAGGCGGCCATCGTCATCGGCCAGACGCCGGCGCGCATCGTCGGCACGCAGATCCTGCCGAACGCCATGTCGCCCATCATCGTCTCGGCCTCGTTCATGGTGGCCACCGCCATCCTGACCGAATCGTCGCTGTCCTTTCTGGGGCTGGGCGACCGCAACGAGATGAGCTGGGGCTTCATGATCGGCGCCGCGCGCACCATGATCCGCGAAGCCTGGTGGATGAGTGTGTGGCCGGGCGTGGCGATCCTGCTGACCGTGCTGGCCATCAATCTGATCGGCGAAGGCCTGAACGACGCCCTCAACCCGCAACTGCGCAAGCGCGGCGAATAGGAGACCGGCATGAACGCATCCGCGCCCCTGCTTTCCATCCAGAACCTCAGCATCGCCCTGCCCCGCGGCGGCGACCGCCCGTTCGCGGTGCAGGACGTCTCATACGACATCAACGCCGGCGAGATCCTCTGCATCGTCGGCGAATCCGGCTCGGGCAAGTCCATGAGCGCCAACGCCATCATGGGCCTGCTGCCCGACTACCTGACGCCGCAGCAGGGCCGCATCCTGTTCCGCGGCGCCGACCTGTTGCAACAGGACGAGGCCACGCTGCAAGGCATGCGCGGCAAGGACATGGCCATGATCTTCCAGGAGCCGCTGTCGGCCCTGAACCCGCTGATGACGGTGGGCGAGCAGATCAACGAGGTCATGCGCGTCCACAACGCCTACCCCGGTCCGGAACGCATGCGGCGCACGCTGGAACTGCTGGCCTTCGTCGGCCTGCCGGACCCGGCCACGCTCTACCACGTCTATCCGTTCCGCCTGTCGGGCGGCCAGCGCCAGCGCGTCATGATCGCGATGGCGCTGGCGCTGGAACCGGCGCTGCTGATCGCCGACGAGCCGACCACCGCGCTCGACGTCACCACCCAGGCGCAGATCCTGGCGCTGATCGCCCGCATCCAGAAGGAAAAGGGCATGGGCGTGATGTTCGTCACCCATGACTTCGGCGTGGTCGCCGAGATCGCGCACCGGGTGGCGGTGATGGAAAAAGGCGTGCTGGTCGAGCAGGGCCCCGCCGAGGAAGTGCTGAACCGCCCGCGCCATCCCTACACCCAGCGCCTGATCGCGGCGGTGCCGCACCGCCGCGGGCAGGAGCGCGCCGCCGCCGAGCAGGAACGGCCGGTGCTGGAGGTGAAGGACCTGAAGAAGACCTACGTCATCGGCCACGGCTGGCTGGGCGGCAAGCGCGAAGTGCACGCGGTCGATGGCGTCAGCTTCAGCGTGCGCCGCGGCGAGACGCTGGGCATCGTCGGCGAGTCCGGCTCAGGCAAGTCGACCATCGGCAAGTGCCTGCTCAAGCTGGTCGGCATCAACGGCGGCCAGCTGATCTTCAATGGCCAGGACATCGCCGCCATGCCGGAGTCGCGCTTCCGGCCGCTGCGCAAGGACATCCAGATGATCTTCCAGGATCCCTTCGCCTCGCTCAACCCGCGCCATACCGTGGGCCGCATCATCAGCGACGGCCCGGTCGCCAACGGCGTGCCGCGCGCCCAGGCCGAGGCCCGCGTGCGCGAGCTGCTGTCGCTGGTGGGCCTGGACCCGTCGGCCTTCGACCGCTACCCCAACCAGTTCTCGGGCGGCCAGCGCCAGCGCATCGGCATCGCCCGCGCCCTGGCGCTGGAACCCAAGGTGCTGGTGGCCGACGAATCGGTGTCGGCGCTGGACGTGTCGGTACAGGCCCAGGTGCTGCAACTGCTGCACGACCTGCAGCAGCGCCTGAAGATCGCGCTGGTGTTCATCACCCACGACCTGCGCGTGGCCGCGCAGATCTGCAATTCGGTGCTGGTCATGCACCGGGGCAAAGTGGTGGAATACGGATCGCCCAGCCAGATTTTCGACAACCCGCAGCACGCCTACACGCAACAACTCATCGCCGCCGTGCCCGGCCAGCACTGGGATCCGACCCAGGCGCAGGCCGCGGCCTGAAGCGGCCATCACAACCAGGAGACTTGCATGCAACGCCCCCCCGCCGTGCCCACCGTCCAGATCGACAACGACCAGGTCACCGTCACCGAATGGCGCTTTCCGCCCGGCGGGGAAACCGGCTGGCACCGCCACGGCATGAACTACGTGGTGGTGCCGCAGACCACCGGCCCGCTGCTGCTGGACACGCCCAACGGCCAGGTCACCAGCCAGCTCACCACCGGCGTGTCCTACTACCGGCCGGTGGGCGTGGAGCACAACGTCATCAACCCGGGCGACACCGAATTCGTGTTCGTCGAGATCGAGATCAAGCAGCCGGGGCAGGCCCCGGCCGCCGGCTGCTCGCACTGACGCGCAAAGGAACACCATGAAGGCGTTTTTCTCGGAAGAACAACTGCTGCACACCCCCCAGCAGTTCATGCGGCTGGGCCGCATCAGCGCCCCCACCGACCTGCCCTCTCGCGCCCACAGCCTGCAAGGGGCGCTGGCCGCCCGCGGCATCGCGGTCGAGGCGCCGCCCGACTACGGCCGCCAGCCGCTGGAAGCCATCCACAGCGCGGACTACCTGGACTACCTGGAAACCGCATTCGCCCGCTGGCAGGCGCTCAAGGCGCCGGGCGTGGATCCCGGCCCCGAAGTGCTGCCGAACCTGTCGCCCTACTACAGCGGCCGCGTCGAAGCGGCCGGGCGCGGCCCCTGCCCGTCGCCGTCGATCGTGGCGCAGACCGGCTACTACCTGAGCGACCTGTCCTGCCCCATCGGCTCGCATACCTGGCGCTCGGCGCTGCGCTCGACCCACAGCGCGGTGGCCGCGGCCGAACACGTGGCCGCCAACGGCGGCGCGGCCTATGCGCTGTGCCGGCCCTCGGGCCACCACGCCCACCGCGACCGCGCCGGCGGCTTCTGCTATCTGAACAGCAGCGCGGCCGCCGCCGCCCGGCTGCTGCAGACCTGGTCCAAGATGGCGGTGCTGGACGTGGACGCGCATCACGGCGACGGCACCCAGAACATCTTCTACCAGCGCGCCGACGTGATGACGGTATCGCTGCACGCCGACCCCACCGGCTACTACCCGTTCTACACCGGCTACGCGCACGAGCGCGGCCACGGCGCCGGCGAGGGCCGCAATCTCAACCTGCCGCTGCCGCATGGCGCCGGCAACGACCCATTCCTGCGGGCGCTGGACAGCGCGCTGGCGGCGCTGGCCGGCTACGGGCCGCAAGCGCTGGTGCTGGCGCTGGGCTTCGACACCTACAAGGACGATCCCATCAGCGTGCTGAAACTGGACATCGACGCCTACCGCGACATCGGCGCGCGCGTGGCCAGCCTGGGCCTGCCCACGGTGGTGGTGCAGGAAGGCGGCTACATGGTGCAGGCCATCGGCCCGGCGCTGGACGCGTTCCTGCAGGGCCTGGCCCGCGCCTGAGCCACGCCATGGCCACCTCCTCCGCCACGGCGCCCGGCGCCATCCCGGCCACCGGCTCGCGCCAGGCCGGCATCCTGCTGTTCTTCGCGGCGCTGGTGGCCTTCGCCACCTTCGACGCCGGTTCCAAGCAGATGCTGATGCGCTATCCGGCGCCGTTCCTGAACATCATGCGCTACATCGCGGTGGCGACGCTGGCGCTGGGACTGCTGTGGCGCCACGGCTGGCCGGACCTGCGCGGCGCGCCGCAAAAACCCCTGCTGATCCTGCGCGGCCTGATGCTGGCCACCGTTGGGACCTGCTTCATGACGGCGCTGATCTGGATGCCGCTGTCCGAAGCCACGGCCATCTACTTCACCTCGCCGCTCATCATGGTGGCGCTGTCGCCCTGGCTGCTCGGCGAACGGGTGCGGCCGGTGCAATGGACGGCGGTGGCGGCCGGCTTTGCCGGCATGCTGCTGATCGTGCGGCCCGGCGCCGACCTGCCGGCGCTGGGCACCCTGCTGATGGCGGTCTCGGCGGTCAGCTACGCCATCTTCCAGGTGCTGACCCGCAAGCTGTCGGGCAAGGTGGCCGGCCCGGTGCAATACGCCTACACCGCCTTCATCTGCCTGATCGTCACCGCGCTGCCCGCGCCGTTCTTCCTGCCGGATCCCTGGCCGGACCTGACGGACATGGCCTTGATCGTGGGCCTGGGCGCCTGCAGCGGGCTGGCGCAGATCCTGCTGATCGCCGCCTTCCAGCGCGTCGCGGCGGCCACGCTGGCGCCGCTGAACTACTTCCAGCTGCTGCTGGCCGTGGCTTTCAGCACCTTCTGGTTCCAGCGTCCGCCCGACGGGCTGGCGCTGACCGGCATCGCCATGATCATGGCATCCGGCGTCTTCCTGGCGCTGCGCCGCGCCGGCTAGGAGCGGCCTCAGGAGGTTTCGCGCTGCACCAGCGTGAAACCCAGGTCCACGTGGCGCTGCGCGATGGGCTGCCCGGCCAGGTGCCGCATCAGCAGTTGCGCCGCTTCCCGGCCAATCTCGTAGCGCGGCGTAGAGATGGTCGACAGCGGCGGCGTGGTCCAGGCCGTTCCCGCGAAGTCATGAAAGCCCACCAGCGCCATCCGGCCGGGCACGCTGACGCCCAGCCGCCCGCACTGGAACACCGCGCCTTGCGCCAGGTCGTCATTGCAGAAGAACACCGCGTCGCAATCGGGATGCTGCGCCAGCAGCGTTTCCAGCAACGTCGCCCCCAATGCGATCGAGGATTTCTCAGGCGTCATGATCTCCAGCGCGGGATCATGCAGGCCGGCGTCGCGCAACGCCTGCCGGCACCCTTCGCAACGGCGCAGCGAGCGCGGGTCGAGCTGGGCGCCGACGATGCCGATGCGCCGATAGCCCCGCTCCACCAGGTGGCGGCCGGCGGCGTAGCCGGAATCGAACTGCGAGAAGCCGACGCTCATGCCCTCGCTGTCCGGCAGCGTCTCGATGGTGTGGACCGTGGGCATGGCCTGCGCCCGCAACAGCGCCCAGACGCCGGGATTGTGGTCGATGCCGGTCAGGATCAGGCCATCGGGCAGGTGCTGCAGGTACTTGCGCAGCAGCGCCTCCTCGGCATCGGGCGAATACCCCGTGACGCCGATCAGCAGGTGATAGCCCTGCTCGTCCAGCACGTCCTTGATGCCGGTGATGATGTCCACGAACACCACGTTGCTCAGCGACGGGATCAGCACCACGATGGTCTGCGACCGCGCCGACGCCAGCGCGCTGGCGGCGTGGTTGGGCACGTAGCCCAGTTCGCGGCAGACCTCGGCGATGCGCAGGCGCACCGCCTCGGCCACCTTGTCGGGCGTGCGCAGGGCGCGCGACACCGTGATCGCGCTGACCCCGGCGCGGTCGGCGACCTCTTGCATGGTCACCCGTCCGGCGCGGGTGCTGCGGGGCTTGCGGATGGACATCGAGCTGACTGGGCGGTTGGCGAGCACGTAGTCTGACCTAAAGATCAGGGCTTGCCAAACCAAAAATGTTAGCGCTAACATTGCCCTCGCGATATCCATAAGAATTCCGGAAAACGGAAAAGAGGAGACAAGCATGCAAGGATCCCCCAAGGGGCGGCCTGGCGGCGGCGCGCTGGCGCGCGCGGCCGACTGGTGCGCCCGGTTGCAGACCTGGCTGATGGTGGCCTGTCTGGTGGTCATGGTGGTGCTGCTGTTCGGCAACGTCGCCATGCGCTACCTGTTCAACTCCGGCATCAACGCCTCCGACGAGGTCTCGCGCCTGGCCTTCGTCTGGCTGATCTTCCTGGGCTCGGTGCTGGCGTTGCGCGATCACCAGCACATCGGCGTGACGATGCTGGTGGAACGCTTCGGCCCCGCCGCGCGCCGCGTCTCGCACATCTTCTGCCAGCTGCTGGTGTTGTGGGTGCTGTGGCTGATGGCCGACGGCAGCTGGACGCAGACCCTGATCGGGCTCGACA